>JBCBUN010000087.1:0-6898 GCA_039818145.1 Pseudomonadota bacterium | reverse complement strand
CCTGTGTGCACCGAGGCACCATGTCCGAACTGTGCATGAGTTTTGCGGGGTCGGAGCCGGGGTACTACGTATCTCTATTCCAATAGCAATGCTGGCGGGCTTGATCTGGGCGACCCCGTTTCTGATATCTGCCACGTGGCCATTCAAGAAAAAACAATAGGTTCGAGTCTCTCGAGAGAGTCAGCGATCCAAATATGGACCGCTGACACTTAGGATTAGATGCACGCCTCGATTTCAATGCGGACGGGGCGATAGATCGCGAAACCGGTTTACGATGTTAGGATTGCGATCTTGTATTTAGTCTGATGAAACGCTGGATTTTGCATTGGCAAGTGCCGCAGAAACCGGAACGAGATCAATACCTTTGTCCGCAAGGCTTTCAGCCCATTGGGCTACGCGTTCAACGGTAATGGGAAGTGCTGTCCCGATGCCGACGGCCATGCCGTTCTCGCGCGCTGCGTCCTCCAGATCAGCCAGTGCCTTGTCGATCTGGCGAGGGGATTTGGCGGCATCTACAACCCGATTACCGACAGCCCAGTTGAAGCCTTCCGGTACGGCGTCTTCCGTGGCGTTGCGTGCACCGTCGCCTGTGTCGACGAAGCCGACGCCACGCTCCATCAAGGCCGTCATAATGGGTGCCAGTGAATCGGATTCGGACAGGAACCTGCCTCCCTGCCGGTTGACCGTGGCGAAGTAACCGGTTGTGCGCGCCAGCAGCCATTCGAGGCGCTTGCGATTGGCCTCGGCAGGCAGGTTGGTCAGCAATGTGTAGGGACCCGGATCATTATCGGGATAGTCAAACGGCTCCATGGGGAGCTCAAGAGCGACCTCGTGGCCGTCTGCCCGTGCCGCATTGATCTGGTTCTGCAGTTCACTGGAATAGGGTGTGAATGCCAGCGAGACGTCCGCGGGCAATTGCTCCAGCGCGCGCTCAGCAAAGGTCCGGTTGAGGCCAAACCCCATGATCATGACGGCCACGCGCGGTCGGGCATCATCGCCCGTGAGGGGTGGCTCAAAGGGGCGTCCGTAGCTGGCGACCGGGCGCCGGCCATCTGCTGCTATGACGGGAAGAAGTCCTGCAGTCGTTTCCTCGTAGAGGCCTTCGATCGGGGCGCCTTCTAGGGCCGCACCGGCAGAGAGTAGTGGCAAGGACCCGATTTGCTGAAGGTTGCCTTCTGCAGAGGTGGTGCCGTTCTCGTCTTCTGCCGATGTGGCGTTCGCGTTGCCTGCGTCCGGAGTTTCATCACCATCCAGAACCTGCGGCTGCGGGGGAATGGAAACCGTATCGCCGCTGATCAGTGTCTCGGTGCCAGCGTCTTCGTCGGTAGAGAGCTGCAAGACGTGTTCCGCAGGGCGCCCATCATCGCCCGCAAATGAGAGCCAGATGAGCAGTCCGCCGATCAGCAGTGCGACCGCGAATACAGCAATAGCCAGCGGGCTGATCCGTGTCGTGCCGGTATCAGCTGTGTCCTGAGGATCTGTCTGTGTCGGGATGGCAGTCATGGCAGGCAGGCGGGTGCACCGATATGAATTCAAGAACGCTCACGATAGCGGTTTATCTGTGCTGGCATAAGGGCTTGCGCGATCTGCGTCCAGTCACCCTTAACACGGGGTAGGGCAGCGCAAACGAATCCGGCCACGGAGGACCTTTAGCGGTCGCCGTGGCCGGACAAGATGAACGAAATGAAAGAAATCAGGAGACAGCGGTGCTATCTCCTGACTGATTGGCGCATTAGTTGGGAATCGGGGCCATTGCTGAGCCGCCGTCGGTGGCGGCCGCACTTGCATCCGCCGTTGGTGTGGGATTCGCGGGATCATATGTCCGCTTGCCGAGGATCAGGTCCCGGGCGTAGATGAGCTGAAGGTCATCTTTGGCATCACGGGGAACATAGGCGGATGACCCGCCCTTTTCGTCCTCGTCTTCGGCTGCCAGATGGCCTGCCAGGCCAGCTTCACCGGTTGTGCGGATGTCTTCGTCTTCCGGCACGTTCTGTTCGACCTTGATATCAGGCGTAATGCCCTTGGCCTGGATCGACCGACCGGCCGGCGTGTAGTACCGGGCTGTCGTCAGGCGAATGGCGCCATCTGAGCCAAGCGGAATGATGGTCTGAACAGAGCCCTTGCCGAAGGAGCGGGTGCCGAGCACAAGTGCCCGCTCATGATCCTGCAGGGCGCCAGCGACGATTTCCGACGCTGATGCAGAGCCGCCATTCACGAGCACAACCACCTGCTTGCCATTGGCAAGATCGCCAGGCCGCGAGTTGTAGCGCTGGGTGTCTTCTGGGTAGCGGCCACGGGTTGAAACGACTTCGCCCTTCTCAAGGAAGATGTCGGAGACCTCAATGGCCTGATCGAGCAGACCGCCGGGGTTGTTGCGCAGATCCACAATGAAGCCGGGCATGTCCGACATATCGCGCAGAGCAGCACGCACGCCGTCTGATGTCTGTTCGTTGAATGTCGTGACGCGGATATAGCCCACGCCCTCATCGCGCTTGTAGCGGACGGATTTGATCCGAATGATGTCGCGTACGACCGTTACGTCGAAAGCCTCGTTGCGGCCCTGACGGACGATTGTCACTGTGATGGGCGCGTTGACCGGTCCACGCATTTTCTCAACGGCTGCTGAAAGCGTGAGGCCAAGCACCGGCTCACCATCGAGGTGGGTGATCAGATCATTGGCGCGCAGGCCGGCTTTGTCGGCGGGGGTGTCATCGATGGGGGCAACGACTTTGACAAAGCCCTCTTCCATGGTGACTTCAATGCCAAGTCCGCCAAACTCGCCGCGGGTCTGCACCTGCATATCGCGGAAAGTCTTTGGGTTCAGGTAGCTGGAATGCGGGTCGAGTGATGTCAGCATGCCGTTGATCGCGTTATCGATCAGATCAGCATCTGTCGGCTCTTCCACGTAGTCCGCGCGGACCCGCTCGAACACATCGCCAAACAGGTTGAGCTGGCGGTATGTTTCAGAACTGGCAGCTTCCGCGCCACCACGGGTCGGGCCCGCATCAAGGGCAAAAATCCCTACAAGAGCCAGGCTCACAAGGCCTGCGGCCCCTGCAATCACCGTACGGTGCATCATTCGCTACCCTTCATTCTCACAACTGACCCTGTGGCACATTGTGTCCAAGGCCATAATCTCGTGCCAGTTACAATCCCGCCAGAATGTGGCCTAAGCGCGGTGCTCAACGAGCAAATCACCTAGGCCGGGCGGCCCTGAAACCTGATCCACGGGGCCGGATCAACCGGTTTCCCGTCTTTTCTCATCTCTATATAGAGCACAGGTGTATTACCTGCACCTCTACCGGCGTCCGGACGCCCATTTTGGCCACCATTTGCCGCATTTGCGCCTGTCGGAAGGCGCCCGATCGGCTCTCCGGCAAGCAATTGCTGGCCCGGCCCTGCGTAGATCTCGGCCAAACCAGCAATAACAATAAGGTAATTGTCGCCCGGGGTGATTATCAACACGTTGCCATAACTGCGAAATGGCCCCGCAAACACGATTTCGGCATCCGCAGGGCTTACGACCTGTCCCCCGGCCCTTGCGCGCAAACTGACCCCCTGAGACGGGCTGCCTGAGCCGTCATCGGACCCAAAACGCTGGACAATTTGGCCCGTTGCGGGGCTTCTCAGAGTGCCACGCATAGTTGAGAACGCGGGTGGTGCCGTTTCTGCAGCGTCGCCCGGGCGCAGGGCGGCAAATGTCGGCACGTCCTGTTCCAGTCCGCCCAGCAAATCGCGCAGGGAGCGGGCGCGTCCTGCCAGTTCCGCATATTTGTCTGCAGCGCGTTTGGCATCGGTGGAACTGATGAGTTCTTCTTCGCGTTTGGCGACCAGCAATTCATCAATCCGGCGCTGCTCCACTTCCAGGGCAGCCACGTCCTGCGTCAGTTGCTCGCGCTGGCTGGTGATGGTGCGGGTGAGGTCCTCAAGGCTCTTGATCTGCTCTGACAGATCGTCCGCTACATCTTTGAGTTCTGGCACAAGTGTGCCCAGCAGCATGGCACCTCGGGCAGCTGCCAGGGCATCCTGCGGCTTCACCAGCAATGCGGGCGGTGGTTCCAGATCAAGGCGCTGGAGGGCGGCAAGGCTTTCGACGAGTTGCTCCCGGCGCGTTGCCAGCAATGCTTCGCTCACGGCCCTGGCTGCAACGAGACCTTCAATGTGAGACTGGTTTTCGCTTACCGCGGTCTCCAGCGCGGCGGCCCGGTCACCGGCGGCTACCAGTTCCTCGCGAAGACGCAATACCGCGCGCGCGGCTGCTTTGGCTTTGGCTTCAGCGGCATCCCGGGAGGAGGACGCGCCACCAAGGGCGCGCTCCACTTCCATGAGTTCTTCTGCCTGGGTGGGGTCTATGCGTGTTTCCTGCGCATGCCCTGATGACCAGGCAGCGGTAAGGGCTATTGCCAGTGTCGATGCAAATGAGATGTCACGATGCCGCCGCATCCATGACCTCCTCTTTAGCGAGCAGTGACATGCCGGACAGTTGCTCATGTGGTGGTGCACCGGCCAGATCGAGAATGGTGGGCGCAATGTCGGCCAGCGTGCCGGCATTGAGTGGTGTGTCGGTTGAGCATGGGCCGCCATGAATGAGGCAAGGAAGCGATGTTGCCAGACCCAGGCTTGTATCGGTGCCGATGGCCATCAATGTCCCGCCGCGTCGCTCAATGATGGCTGCGATCCGACCCAGTCCCTTGTCCTGTTGCTCAATGATGCGGCGGGCTGCTGTATCAAGTGACCGGCTGCCCAGCATGCGCGCCGCCGCAGGCACACCTGCGAGCAACGCGAAAATTACATCGGTCTTGTCTTCCTTGATGGCGCGAACAGCAGCATCGGCGGCTTCCAGAGCGTGCGTTGCCACCAGTGTCTTGCTGGCCTTGGGCGTGCACCCTTCAACGGACGCCGCCCACAGGGTGTGCTCATGGCGTGGTGCGGCCATCATCAGGCTCAGATCCGCATTGCGCACAATATCAGGCAGGCGCGGATGGGAGGGTTGAAACAACGCCAGGGGCTGACGCGCCTGTGCAGCAGGCGATATGCCGGCTTGTGGCCAGCCGATCATCCGCCGGCAGGCAGAGAGCGTAGACGGACGCGCTGACGGCACATCCAGTGTGTCGCCGGGTACCAGAACATTCAGCAGATCTGAAAAACCGTCTGCCTGCGGATGGAGTATGAGCAATGCATCATCGCTGCGCATGCCGGGATAGGTCTGGTCGGCTGCGGGCTTGATGTCTCCATCATTCACACCGGCCTGGTTTTGGGCATCGATGTATTGCGCAAGGCCACTGCGTTGCTGTGGACTGGCATCAACGATGGCATCGCGCACTAGAGCCAGCGCCTTGGCGTCGGCTGTTTCGTCAAGGGCGAAGGCGCGGCCGGATACGGTTGCAAAGCGCACCATATCAACGCCCGCTACATCTTCGTGAAACTCATGCAGGGCGCCAAGGGCGGCGTCAGGCGCCGTATCGCGGCCATCAAGAATGGCGTGGACCCAGACGCGAATGCCCGCATGACTGAGATTGGCTGCGATTTTTGCAGCATGAGCCGTAAACCCTTCAATGCCCGATGACGTGAGGCAGCACAAAAGGTGGCAATCACCCCCCACACGCGTGAGGTCTTTGACGAAGGACTGAAACCCTGCGTGTT
Source organism: Pseudomonadota bacterium (assembly GCA_039818145.1). Taxonomy (GTDB): domain Bacteria; phylum Pseudomonadota; class Alphaproteobacteria; order CGMCC-115125; family CGMCC-115125; genus Pyruvatibacter. The sequence goes on along the minus strand of JBCBUN010000087.1, from coordinate 1,255 downwards.
CCGCCAGGCCACCGGGCGCCCGAAGGACCGCTTCCAGAGGCGCGCTGGGGGCAACCGAAGTGTTGCCTTCTGCAATCGCTACCAGGGCGCTGCTCATGCTTGTGGGCGTGGTGGCGGGAGCTATGGATGTGGCTGCGGCACGCTGGGCCAGCCGGTTGAAAGCCGGCGTGCGGGTGCTGAAAATCGGCGCGCGGGGATTGTCTGTGACCGCACCCCAGCCCTGGAGCATGGCCACGACGACGGGACGCGCAGGTGCGTCGCCAGATGTTTTTGGTCGGCCGAAAAGTCTCATGATGTTCTTGGTCTTGTGGCCTGCTGTGGGTGAGCTGGACGTTCCGACTCCCCGAAATTCCGACTCACTGTCTGGTCGTGTTGACTAGTCGCGATGATAAGGGTGGCGGGCCAGAATGGATATGGCCCGGTAGACCTGCTCAAGCAGCATGATCCTCGCCAGCATATGCGGCCAAGTCATGGCACCCAGGGACAGCATGGCGTCTGCCTTGGCTTTCACCGCAGCGCTGTGGCCATCTGCCCCGCCAATCACAAATGCGATGTCACGGTGGGTGCCGTCCTTGAGGGAATCCAGCCACTTCGCCAAATCACGGCTGGGCCGCTGCTTGCCTATTTCGTCCATGGCGATGATGAACGCGTTGTCCGGCAATGCAGCCAGCAAAGCCTCGCCTTCCAGTTCTCTGGTTGGCTTTGCGTCCAGCTCAATTGTCCTGATGTCCGTGATGCCCAGATTCCGGCCAAGAGCCTGAGCCCGGGAGAGGTAGTCGTCGGCAAGAGCGCGCTCATTCTTGTCACGCATGCGGCCTATGGCGCAGACGGTGATGCGCATTGTGTTCTTCTTTGTCTGCGCCTGCGCTCAGGCAGGTGCGTCCTGCAGCTGGCTAGTTGGCCAACTGGTCTTCGGGCATGTCAGAGGACCAGAGGCGTTCGAGATTGTAGAAATCCCGCACTTCCGGACGGAAAACATGGATGACAATGTCGCCGGCGTCGATCAGGACCCAATCAGCATGGGTCATGCCTTCTACGCGCGGGGCGTTGCAGCCTGCTTTCTTCAGTGCCTCAACCAGATAATCCGCCACTGAACCCACATGGCGCTGTGACCGGCCGCTGGCGATTACCATGCAGTCGGCCATAGATGATTTGCCTGCGAGTTCGATGGTGACAACGTCTTCGGCCTTGGTGTCTTCAAGACACGCCAGCGCTGCTGCGCGAAGCCGGTCGGACTGGTTGTGGTCTTCTGACT
>JBCBUN010000086.1:0-6970 GCA_039818145.1 Pseudomonadota bacterium | reverse complement strand
CATCGGGGCGGGGCATTCCATGGGCGGCCACTGCCTGACGCAGGTTGCCCGGGCCCGTCCGCAGATGTTTGAGCGGCTGTTGCTTATTGACCCGGTGATGATGTCGCCTGCGAGCTACGAATCCAGTCCCTACAACGATCTGACAGACCCATCGGAACACATGGTGGCGCGCCGTCGCGACGCCTGGACCGGTTGGGAGGAAATGTATGATCGCTTCAAGGACCGGCATCCCTATTCATTGTGGAAGACCCAGGCGCTGGAAGACTATTGCCGCCATGGCATTCGCCCCAACGAAGAGGGCGAGGGCTATCGCCTGGCATGCCCGCCGGTCATGGAAGCTTCCGTTTACATGGGCAGCGTCAACGCCAATCTCACCGGCAAACTGGGTGAGATGACGCTTCCGGTTACCATTCTGCGCGCAAAGGGCCGCGAGCCTGGTGACGAAGGGGCAGTGGACTTTTCCCTCTCGCCCACCTGGGACCAGCTGTACAAAGAGTTTGGCAATGGGCGCGACGTGCCGCTGCCGCATCTCAGCCACTTCATCCCCATGCAGGATCCTGCTTTGACAGCGCATTTTATTTTGAATGCCCGGGCATCTGCTGAAGAGGCGGTCGCTGCTGCAAAATGAGCGACGTCACGCACATATCAGCACCCTACGATCCCAAGAAGGCACAGCAGGTTTTGTGGGCCGGGATGATCGGTATGTTGGCGACCGGATTTCCTTTCACCATCGTGACGGTGGCGCTGAACCTGATTGCGGACGACTTCGGCGTTAGTGAAGCCCTGGCGGCGTGGACCGTGTCCGCGCCCATGCTGGTGTCTGCGGCGGCTCTCCCGGTCATCGGCAAGTTGGGTGACATGTTCGGCCATCGCCGCATTTTCATCGGCGGCATTCTCGGCTCCACCATCTTTGCCTTCATGTGCATGGTCGCGTGGGACATCTGGTCCCTCATCGCGTTTCGTATCCTGTCCATGGTGCTCGCCGGTGCGACCGGCCCCGCTGCCATGGCGATCCTGTTTCATGTCTATCCGCCGGCGCACCGCAATCAGGCCATCGGCTGGTGGTCCATGGGCGGGCCGGGCGCAGCCGCCCTTGGGCTTATTCTCGGCGGCCCGTTTGTGGAACTGGTCGGGTGGCGCTCGGTCTTCCTGCTTCAGGCTGGGACCGGTATCGCTGCGGTTGTCATTGCGTGGAAAGTGCTGCCTGAAACCGTTAGGCAAATGGTCAAGTTCGACCATGTCGGCAACGTAATTCTGCTGCTCGCTCTTTCCAGCTTGCTGTTTGTCATTGGCGCCTTCGCCGAACCAGGGGTGTCCACTGCGATGCTGGTCAGCGCGGGCGTCGTAGGTATCGTCGGCCTTATTGTCTTTCTGTTCTATGAGGCATCGATCTCCAATCCCATCGTGCCGCCATCCTTGCTCAAACAACGCAATTTTGACGCGCCTGCCATCGCCAACTTTTTCCTGCAGATGTCCTATCTGGGCGCACTTATCGCCACGCCCCTTGTTCTGACAGGGCGGTTCGGGTTTTCCATTTCTGTTGCTGCCATTCTGATGCTCACCCGTACCTTCAGCCTGACGCTGGCATCACCCCTTGGTGGCGTGATCGCGACGCAGTTTGGCGAGCGTCTGGGTACACTTGCAGGCGTGTTGTGTCAGACCGCCGGACTCTTTGTTGTGGCTGTGGGCATCTATGTCACCAATTTGCCCGTTGTTTTGTTGGGCTTGGTGCTGCAGGGCATCGGCCATGGAGTTGCGATGCCACCTCTGGCATCAATCATCACAACAGCAGTGCCGCCAAGTCAGTTTGGTATGGCCACGGGCATGAGCAGGCTCATGGGACAGATTGGCTCGGCCTTCGGCCTTAGTCTCTTCGGCGTGTTGCTGACCCTGCCGCGCGAAGATCTTGCGCTGCACATGATCTTCGTGATCGGTGGCGCCATTGCTCTTGCAGCTGCGTTTCCCGCGATGCTTATTTCGATGAAGCATCGAAGCGTGCCGACGCCACCCGCCGCGCCGCCACCACCCAATCCGCCTATTCAGCCAGGACAAGTATAATGAAAAACAAACTGCACCAGCTTGGAGCAATCCTGACAGCGCTTTTTTTTGTAGGGTCACCTGCCATGGCGGAAGACGCAAAAGGCCAACTCATTCTCCTGGCCGCACCTGAACTCGACAGCCCCTACTATGCTGGTGAGGTGGACGCCATAATTGATTTCCACATCGAATTTGCGAAACGTATTGCAGCGCCAGACCGCGTCTTGGTTCTTGCTGGTGCGGATACTGTTGACCGCTATGAGGAAGCTCTGGGTTCGGATCGTGTCACCACTGCGGCAATGGGAGACGTCTGGGCGCGTGATTTCGGTATCATGGACGCCGGCCGCAACGTTATGGTGCGCTACACCGCAGCCGGGCAAATCGGGACGGATGCCGGGCAGGGTGATGATGGCATGGGCCAGTTCTACGCTGATGAAGTGCAGGAAGCCCTTGCCGAATTTCTGGAAGAATCCGGCGTAGACTTCGGCGACAGTGACCTGCTCAATGATGGCGGCAACTGGGTCTATGATGGTGCCGGTCACGCGGTGGTCAGCACCAAGTTCCTCGCTGACAATCAGATGTCCGAAACCGAAGCCCGCGCCGCCTTGCGCTCGCTGACCGGCGCCAGCGAGATTGCGTTCGTTGAAGCAGATGACGTGGGCGGGCTGGAGCATGCCGACGGCATGGTTTCTTTCATCGATGACGGCGTGCTGCTGGTGAACGACTATGGAGATTCCCCGGACTATGAAAACAAGCTGCTAGCGGATCTCAAGCGAGGTCTGCCGAGCGTCGCCATCCACACCATTGTTGCTCCCTATGATGATAGCAATATTCAGGACGAGCGGTTTGGCTCCGCATGCGGCATCTATACGAATGCGTTGGTAACGCACCACGCTGTATACCTGCCGCAGTTTGGTGTTGCCGAAGACGCGCAGGCACTGGAGGCAGTGCAGGCTCTCACAGACAAGCAGGTTATTCCTGTGCCGTCACAGGGGGTCTGTCACCTGGGTGGCGGAGTGCGCTGCATGTCATCTCAGATTGATCTGGGCCGGTCAGGAAATTTGGCTGAAAACCGCTGAATCTCGGCAAAAATCGACAGCCAGACGTCCGATTTTTATGGCAGGCAATGCCTCTGCTCCCCATATCAGATAGGCTGATCAGCAAGTTCTCGCCTGCGAATCTCCGGATGCTCGCGGCACCCCATTTTTGCCACTCGCCGCTGCCATGGCGATTGGACTGGAGGATTTCATGCTCAGCGCTTCCCTGCTTTTCGGACTTGTCCTGCTCGGCCTTGCCGCGGTGCTTGTCTATACGTCCATCAAGATCGTGCCCCAGGGGTTTGAATATACGGTTGAACGCTTTGGTCGCTACACCCGCACCCTGACGCCTGGCCTGTGGCTGCTGGTGCCGGTGATGGATCGCATCGGCCTCAAGATGAACATGATGGAGCAGGTGATCGACATTCCGTCGCAGGAAATCATCACCCGCGACAACGCCATGGTGACGGCGGATGCGGTGGCCTTCATTCAGATCATGGATGCTGCCAGCGCGGCCTATGAAGTTGCCAATCTTGACCGCGCCATTTCCAACCTGTCCCTGACCAATGTGCGTACCGTACTTGGCTCCATGGATCTGGATGAAATCCTGTCCAACCGCGACGCCATCAATGAACGCCTTCTCAAGGTCATCGATCTCGCGACCAATCCATGGGGCGTGAAGGTCACCCGTGTGGAAATCAAGGACCTGACCCCTCCCGGTGACATTACCGAGGCCATGGCCAAGCAGATGAAGGCGGAACGTGAAAAGCGTGCCGAAATCCTGACAGCGGAAGGTGAAAAGTCAGCGGCCATCCTGCGCGCCGAAGGTGAGAAGCAGTCCGCCATTCTGGAGGCCGAAGGCCGCCGCGAAGCAGCGTTCAGGGATGCGGAAGCGCGCGAGCGTGAAGCTGAAGCCGAAGCCAAGGCCACAGCCATGGTGAGTGAAGCCATCGCCAAGGGTGACGTGCAGGCTGTCAACTACTTCGTGGCCCAGTCCTATGTGGACGCCTTCGCCAAGCTGGCGGACGCCAAGCACCAGAAGACCGTCATCATTCCGGCAGAAACAGCCGGTCTTGTCGGGCTGCTGTCCGGCATCTCCGAGTTGAAGGACATCAACAAGGTGACCGGCGGCACCCATCCGTCCGGACCCGGATCATCCACAAGCGTTCCATCTAGCAACTCATAAGGAACACCGATCATGGAACCTTTTGTCACGCTGATAGACGCCGTGCCCTTCTGGGGCTGGTGGGTGCTTGCCATCGCGCTGGTGGCGTTTGAGGTGGTGTTGCCCACAACTCACCTGCTCTGGCCTGCCATCGCAGCCTTCATCACCGGCGTTCTGGTGCTGGTGCTCGGCGATCCGTTCCCCGCCTGGCAGGTGGCTGCCTTCGCGGTTCTCACGGTTGTGGCCGCGCTCATCGGCCCGCGCTATCTGCGCCGCACCTATGAGGAGACGGATCATCCCGAGCTCAACCGGCGCGGCACCCGTGTCACCGGCGAAATCGCCACGGTGGTGGAGGCCTTCGCCAGCGGCAAGGGCAAGGTCAAGCTGGGCGACACCCAGTGGCTCGCCACAATGGAGGACGGGAGCAACCCGCAAGCCGGCGCGCAGGTGAAGGTCGTGGAAGCCGATGGCACCACATTGGTGGTCGCCGCCGCCTGATTGCCTCACATCCTCGATGATGATTTAATGCACATCATCAAAATTGTCGGGCGCAAGTCCGGGTGGCGCATCCATGCGCCCGAATCCAGGGATTGAGAGACCATGAGCACGGTAGATGTGCGCCCCCTTGAGGGCGTCGGCGCGGAAATTCACGGCGTGGATATCGCCGCAGGCCTGTCGAACACGCAATTCAACGCCATCCACAAGGCGTTCTCAGACCATGGTCTGATCTTCTTCCGCGACCAGAACATCTCGGAAAATGACCACATCGAGCTGGCGCGCAAGTTCGGCAATATCGACATCAACCGCTTTTTTGCCGCCCACCCGGACTATCCGGAAATTGCCATGGTCTCAAAAGATGTGGACCAGAAGGACAATATCGGCGGCGGCTGGCATACGGACCACTCCTACGATCAGGACCCGGCCATGGGGTCCATCCTGGTGGCGCGCGAACTGCCGGACAGTGGTGGCGACACCATGTTCTCATCCATGTACGCCGCTTATGACAATCTGAGCGACGGCTTCAAGGACATGCTGAGTGGTCTCAACGCCGTGCATTCCGCAACCCACATTTTCGGGTCCGGCCCGGTGGGCTATGCGGCCCAGACAGATGCGGGCGAGTCTGCCGGCGCCGACGCCAAAGGCGATGGCCGCATCGGCAATGCCGCTGTGGCGGACTTGATGCAGGACGTCATTCATCCCGTCATCATCACTCATCCCCTGTCCGGCAAGAAGGCGCTTTACGTGAACCCGGCCTTCACCGTGCGCTTTGAAGGCTGGACGGAAGAAGAAAGCCGCCCGCTGATGCAGCAGCTCTTTGCGGAGTGTGCCCGGCCTGAATACACCCACCGTTTCGCGTGGAAGCCCGGCTCCATCGCCTTCTGGGACAACCGCGCCACCTGGCACTGGGCCATGAACGACTATCAGGGCAAACGCCGCGTCATGCACCGCATCACCGTCGAAGGCTGCCCTCTCTCCTAAAACGCTATCTGCTTGCGCGAAGTGCCAGGCAGCGTCACGCTCCCCGTCTCACAAGTGTCAGGGAGCGCGTCGCGATGGATATCGGAAATTTTTCAGTCAGCCTTGCCGTCAAGGACATCAAGGCGTCCCGCGCTTTTTATGAAAAGCTCGGCTTTGCCGTCATCGGCGGCGACGAAGCCCAGAACTTCCTCATCCTCAAAAGCCCCACAGCCATCATCGGTCTCTTCCAGGGCATGTTTGAAAAGAACACCCTGACCTTCAATCCCGGCTGGGACGCCGACGGCAACACGCTGGATGATTTTCAGGACGTCCGCGACATCCAGAAGGCCCTCAAGGCCGACGGCATCCCCCTCATCGAAGAAGCTGACGAAACCACCACCGGCCCCACCCACATCACGCTGCTCGATCCGGACGGCAACCCGGTGCTGATCGATCAGCATGTTTGAGGAGCAATTCAACCGACCCTCAAGCACGCAACAACGAATGGCGCAAGATTATCCCACATTGACTTGAGGTGGTGGTCAGATGGAAAAAAGCTAGAGTGATGGACATATGAGTTGAATGTGTTCGCCGACAGAAGGACTTCCGATCTTTGAAATTTCGCCAAGTCTTTGATCTGTTTTTCTGGAAGTGCTTTGCTTTCACCCATGTGGTCAAGGACCTTCTTGTACCGGCGAGCAAGTTTATCTTCTTTGTGAACGGTGGTGAGCTTTTTGTTTGCCACGTAATTTTCTATCGAAAGCTCGACTGGTACGCGAAAAAGGACGGCGATCGCATTGTCATGTTTCCCGAAATGCAGCCGGTGCTTCAGTTCGCTCCATATATCCAAGGCCCTTTGGTTTCCGGGCAGCGGAACAAGACCGTAGTCGAGATTGCGTATTAGTGTAGTGCGAGCGGCAGGGCCTGAAGGTGTGACTCTGGGTTTGTCCGGCTCTTGTGGTTTTGGGTTATCAGGCTCTGGAGAAGTCGATTCTTCACCGTCAGGCCCGAGAGCATCACTGATGGTGGGCAGTATACCTTCAGCTTCCAGTTCGTTCAGATACTTGCGCTTAGCTGTGTTATCCCAGATGTCGTCTAAGACTTTCTTTTTCGTCGCTAAGTCTTCTACTATTCGAAAGAGAGCTGAGAGTGATTTTTCCCGCTTATGGGTGAACACAAGCTTGTTGCCGGTAAGGCTTACTCCGACTCGGTTCCTAAATGCTTCTGCTGAGAGGAGTCGGTTTAAATTGGACCGCGGTATCTTCTTTCTTGT
>JBCBUN010000085.1:0-6981 GCA_039818145.1 Pseudomonadota bacterium | reverse complement strand
CGCCAAGTTTTCAACCGCAGAACGCATCATCGGCAATCGCTTCGGCTTCAAGCGGCCGGATGGCGGCTTCTTCCTGTGGCTGGATATGGCCGAAGTGGGCGGCGGCGAGAAGGCAGCTCTGACCCTGTGGCAGGAGGCCGGCATTCGCGTACTGCCCGGTGGCTACCTGTCCCGCGATACCAAGGATGGCAATCCGGGTACGGACTATATCCGCATCGCGCTCGTCGGTGACGAAGAAGAGACGGCCCGCGCCCTGACCCGAATGACGGAGATCTTTTAGCCATGCGCCTTGCAGTCTCCCTTTCCTCAACACTGTCTGCCGCCATAAACGTCGTGCCCCTGCCGGTGCGTGAATTCCTGCGCGACCGGACGAACGAACTGATGGGCGTTGTCGCCCTCTTCGCAGCCGCCTGGACCGCCATTGCCCTTGCCACCTGGAGCCCGCGCGACCCAAGCCTCAATCACGCTACCGCAGCAGAGCCACAGAACTGGCTTGGCGCGGACGGCGCAATCGCCGCTGATCTGATCATTCAGTCGGTCGGTGTTGCTGCAGCACTTCCTGTTCTTATCCTCGCCGTGTGGGGAACACGCCTGCTCATTCACCTTGAAATCGAACGCGTCGGCCTTCGCCTGCTCGCAGTGCTGGGCGCAACAATGGGATTTGCCTTTACCGCAGCTTTGTTCAGCCTGTCGGTCCTTCCGGGTGCCGGTGGGTCCGTCGGCGCCATTCTGCTCAATGCCACGATTGCCATCACAGGTGACATCGTCGCACCGGTCATTGCACTGCTCGCGGGCGGCGTAGCCGTCATGCTGGCGGGCTGGGCCATGCCCGTGTCCGTGGATCAGGTCGCCCGCTCAGCACCCTGGCTTGTGGACTTCGTGCGCGAATGCGCCTGGCGTGCGCGTCCGGTGACGCAGGCCATCGCACGAATGTCTGTCGGCGCGGCCGCCCTCCTCATTGCCCCCTTCAGACGCCGCGACGGTGATGACGACGACACCGCCAGCATCCGACGCGAGCCTGTCTTTGGACAACGCCACCGCGATGAGGTCATGGCCGCCCGCGCCCCTGTCGGGATCGCAGGCCCTGAGGAAAATGCACCCCCAGCCAAGCGCGTCACTCGTATTTCCAAGCCGGTACGCGAGAGCAAACGCTCGGTGGCCGAGCGACAGCCCACCCTCAATCTCATTCCTAATGAAGACTATGAGCTGCCGCCTCTGTCGTTGCTCGCGCCCCCCAAGGCACGACAGGGAGAAGTGATTTCCGACGAAGCCCTGCAGCAAAATGCCCGCATCCTCGAAGGCGTGCTGGAGGACTTTGGTATCCGCGGTGAGATCATAGAGGTGCGCCCCGGCCCGGTCGTCACCATGTATGAGCTTCAGCCCGCACCAGGCATCAAGTCCAGCCGCGTCATTGGTCTGGCGGATGACATTGCGCGCTCCATGAGTGCCGTCTCTGCCCGCGTCGCCGTTGTGCCCGGCCGCAACGTCATCGGCATTGAGCTGCCGAATGCCAAACGCGAGACGGTCTATCTGCGCGAATTGCTGGCATCGGCAGACTATGAAGCCACCGCAACCCATCTGGGACTGGCGCTCGGCAAGGACATCTCAGGCGAGCCGGTGATCCGGGACCTTGCCCGCATGCCGCATCTGTTGATCGCGGGTACCACCGGCTCGGGTAAGTCGGTGGGCATCAATACCATGATCCTGTCGCTGCTCTATCGGTTGCCGCCGGACCAGTGCAAGCTCATCCTCATTGACCCCAAGATGCTGGAATTGTCCGTATACGATGGAATTCCTCATCTGCTGTCACCGGTTGTGACCGACCCCAAGAAGGCGGTTGTGGCGCTCAAATGGGTCGTGCGGGAAATGGAAGACCGTTACAAGACCATGGCCAAACTCGGTGTGCGTAACATTGAGGGTTACAACACACGCGTGGCCGAAGCGCTTGAGAACGAAGAGATGCTGTCGCGCACGGTGCAGACAGGCTTTGACCCGGAGACCGGATCCCCCGTCTATGAGGACGAGGAGATGGAGCCAACGCCCATGCCGTTCATCGTCGTCGTCGTCGATGAAATGGCAGACCTGATGATGGTCGCCGGCAAGGAAATTGAAGGCGCGGTGCAGCGGCTGGCACAGATGGCACGCGCGGCCGGCATCCACATGATCACGGCCACCCAGCGTCCGTCCGTTGATGTCATCACCGGCACCATCAAGGCCAACTTCCCGACCCGCATTTCGTTCCAGGTCACCTCCAAGATCGACAGCCGGACCATTCTCGGCGAACAGGGTGCCGAACAGCTGCTGGGCCAGGGTGACATGCTCTACATGGCAGGTGGCGGTCGCATCCGCCGCGTGCACGGTCCATTTGTGTCGGACGAAGAAGTCGAACAGGTCGTGCGCCACCTCAAGGAGCAGGGCGCGCCACAATATCTTGAGCAGATCACCGCAGAACCTGAAGACGGCGGCGAAAGCCTGTTTGGCACCGGGGTGGAAGATGGCTCTGGCGATGAGCTCTACGACAAGGCGATTGCCGTCGTGGCGCAGGACAAGCGTGCGTCCACCAGCTACATCCAGCGCAAGCTGCAGATTGGCTATAACCGGGCCGCCCGCCTGATCGAGCGCATGGAAGAAGAAGGTATCGTCTCCGCCGCCAATCACGCTGGTAAGCGCGAGGTGCTGATCGGCGAAATCGGATCAGGCGACCACGCCTACTAGGCCCTTGGCCGGCCCATCCACAGGGCTCATCGACCCGGGCCATCACAAAACCTCGGTTTTGCCTGAATTGCTGTTCAGAGTAGGTTCACGCCCTGATTGCGATGCTGATACCCATGTTGAGTGTCCCGAAACCGAAAGTCTGGCTCATGCCGCGTATTCTGTCCCTTGCCCTGTGCGCCACCATGGCAGCATTTCTGGCCATGGCGCCTGCCAAAGCCCAGCTGGCCGCTCCTGCGCCCCTCAATTCCGATGAACTGGCGGACGTTGCGCGCATAAACGGCTTTCTCAACAATCTCAAAAACATGTCCGGCCGGTTTTTGCAGATCAATCCGGATGGCGTGCTGAGCGAAGGTGCGTTCTATATCGCCCGCCCAGGCCGCGCCCGCTTCGACTACGACCAGGAAGACCTTGTGGTGGTCGCCCGTGGCCAGCAACTGCTGATCAAGGAAGGCACATTCGTTACCAACGAACTGCCGCTGGATGGCACGCCACTAAAAATACTGCTCGGCCGCGACATTGATCTGGCAACAGATGCCCGGATCATCGCCGTGGACAGCCGTGCAGGCACCCTTGCGACCACCATTCAGGACCCCGAAGCCCCGGAACTGGGCCAGGTCACCCTGATTTTCACCGGCCCCACCCTCCAGCTGCAGCGCTGGATCGTGACTGATGCCCAGGGCCTGCGCACCACCATCTCCCTCACCGAGATCAACTATCCCGAGCGCATTGACCCGGACCTGTTCCGCCTGGAATCCGGCAACTCCACCTTCCGTGGGCGTCAGGACTAAATGCCGCCTGAGCGGACGGAAATGCACCGGAATCGCCATTTTCCGCGCTGAAACGACACTGAACGATCATTCATCCACACTTATCCGCGTGCGGAATCGATGAGCGAACGGCCCAAAATCTGACAGAACCTTAACGTTTGCTTCATGAACCTGAAGGAATTGCGTTGAAGGGCGCCCGGTCAGGGCCTACGTCTTACCCATCAACGGGCGCAGACCTCTATGCCCGGCTGAGCGTTGCCCCCCCGCTCGTTCACCGGTTGGTCTGCATTGGCCCGCCGTGCCGACGATCCCCCTCTCGGTACGAAAAGAGCGCACCATGCGCGGCCCCTGGCTGTCCCCGCAGCCGGGGGCTTCTCTTTTCCGGGGTTCACTCCCGCTCCTGTCAGGCGTCAGTTTACATCAGCACAATACCCGTTCTGGTTTTTACCCGGTGACCGCGCTATGGAGACGCCATGACCTCAAGCCAGACGCCTTCGGGCCAGTTCCCGCCGGATACCCCAGATTTGGATGATGACGACATTCCCTCCGGACCGGAGATGGAAGCGCTGGAGGCTGAGCTGCCGAGCCTTGCCCGCATCCGGCGATTTGCCGTGGCCGCCGAGCGCGTGGACTGGTTTGCCCATGTGGGCGAACACCCCGGCCCGCGCACCATGGATATGGCCGAACACTATGTGGATGCCCTGGGGTTCCCCGACGCCCGCGTTGCCCTCGTAACCGACTGGGCTGAAGCAGCAGCGGCTGCAGAAACGCTGGATTTTGATTCATCCGCCTGGGAGGCCGAAGAACAGCTGCGCTCCGCCCTCACCATGGATGCGCTGGAGCTGATGAGCGAGGATGCCCTGCAGGTGGCCCTGACCCATGTGGCCGCCACCATTACCGACCCCATCAAGACAAGCGCCGAAGAAGCGCTCGCCATCTGGGACGAGCCCACCGACGAGATGCTGGATCTGGCCGTGGGCAGCGCCGTGCAGGCCTGCCACCAGGCAGTGCTGGTGCTCGCAGCAGGCGCTGAAGAAGATCACCCCTTTGCCCTTAGGTTTCGGCTGTTCGAGGGCGGCCGCTGGCCAATTGGCGTTGCAGGCCTGAGTTTCAATCTGTTTTAGGAAAGTCGCCCCCTTGTCCCTGAAAATTGCCACATGGAACATCAATTCCGTCCGTCTACGGATTGAGTCTGTCGTCCGTCTGCTCGACCAGCACAAGCCGGACGTCCTGTGCCTTCAGGAAACCAAATGCCCCGATGACCTGTTTCCTGAAAAAGCCATCAGGGCGGCAGGATATGAGTACATCGAGAAGAGCGGTCAGAAGGGTTATCACGGTGTGGCCATCGTTGCGCGCGTGCCGCTTGAAAAGACATCCGTCAAACGGTTCTGCGGCAAGGAAGACTGCCGCCACATTCAGGCAACGGCAAAGGGCGTGGAAATTCACAACTTCTATGTGCCCGCCGGCGGCGACGAACCGGACCCCGAGATCAATGAGAAGTTTGCCCACAAAATTCAGTTTCTCGAAGAGATGGCGAGCTGGTTCAAGAACGCCAAGCAGAAGACAACAGCCAAGCGGGTGGTCGTCGGGGACCTCAACGTGGCACCGCTTGAGCACGATGTGTGGTCACACAAACAGTTGCTGAAAGTGGTGAGCCACACCCCGCAGGAAGTCGAGCTGTTTGAAAAGGTACTGGCGTCACACAAGTGGATTGACGTGCCCCGGCTCTTTACGCCGGAAGACGAAAAACTCTTCTCCTGGTGGAGCTATCGCTCAAAGGACTGGCAGGCATCCAATCGCGGACGGCGGCTGGATCACATCTGGGCAAGCCCGGCCATGGACGGCATGGCAAAGTCCGTCACTACCTTCACCGACGCACGCAGCTGGGAAAAACCATCTGACCACGCGCCGGTGATTGCGGAATTCAAGCTTTAGGAAGCACCACTTTTGACAAAGCTGGCTGACGCCGCTTTGGCATCTCGGCTGGCACTGCTTAGTGCGCTCTGGTCCGCATCCGCATATGCACTGACCTTGTGGAGCGCCCCGGATATGGCGTTGACCCCTTCCTTGATCATGCGTGTGGCAACCGGCGGCATGGAAGCAGCCTTCTGCGCAAGGTCCATGGCCACATCAACTGCGTGACCCGCATCAGCCAGCTCATCCACCAGGCCCCAGTCCAGCGCGTGCTCCGGTGACATGCGCTCGCACAAAATGCAGATACGTTTGGCCCGCGCCGCCCCCACCATGGACACCAGCCGGGGCAGTGCTCCCCATTGCAGGTTGATGCCGATTTTCACTTCGGGGACATAGAGAAAGGCGTCGCGGGACATGACCCGCCAGTCGAGCGCCAGCGGCAACGCCACGCCCGCCCCCACTGCCATGCCTTCAATGCCGGCAACCGTGATCTGCGGCATGTCTTCCCACGCCTGGCACAGCTTCACTCCGCGATAATAGACCTGGCGCAGTTCAAGATCGCTGGAGGCATCATCATCGCGGGTTGACCGTTCCTTGAGATCAATCCCGGCAGAGAATGCGTCTGCTCGCCCGGTGAGAACCACTGCTCGGGTTTCAAGATCATCATGAAAGCTGCGCGCCACATTGGTCAGCTCGATGATCAGCGCCTGATTGAACGCGTTGAGGCTTCCGCCACGGTCAAACGTGACCACAGCAACATCACCGTGTTTTTCGACCTTCACCAGATTGTCCGACATGTCCTGTGCCTCCCCTTTGTTGTTGGGGGAAGCTTAGCAAAATGCCACAGAACGCCGAATGCTAATCGGGAGGTCTATTTGTCGGCAGGTTTGTCTTCGCGCTTTTTGAGGGTCACAAGCGTACAGGTGCTTGACCCCTTGGCCAGCAACGTGCCCTCAGCATCCAGCAACTCGCCTTCAACAAACACGACAGACTTGCCGCGCCGCAGGACACGCCCCCGACCAATCAACCGGCCGGGTTTGGCGACGGACAACATGGAGACTTTCATCTCGAGCGTTGGAGAAATCTGTCCCCATTCGAGCTTCAGGCCAACAGCAATCGCCAGAATGTCGTCCATCATGGCAGCCACCATGCCGCCATGGATGCCGCCCCACAGATTGCAGAGATTGTCGGTGGCCTCGAACGCCAGTTCGACGGTGCCCGCATCCACATCGCAATCAATCACCTCAAGGCCAAGATAGGCGCTGGCCGGGGACTTGCGTTTGAAGATGGCTTTTATGTTTGGTGGCCAGTCTTCGGTTTCACGGGCACTTGCCATCGGTCTCTCCTGATTGGTCGAATTGGATATGAATTGAATGAGGGTCTCAGGCACGTGGTCCCGGGGTGCGGGATGCCTCACGCGCCGCCTCACGCGCTTGCGCACGGATGCCGCGGGCGAGGCCGCGCAAATCCATGCCCAGGGAGCGCATCATGGCGCGCCCCATGGTTGGGTATTCGCCAATAAGCCGGGCGACCAAGGGGCGATCGATTACAAGCAAGCGTGTGTTTGTTTTTGCCGTAAGCGGTG
>JBCBUN010000084.1:0-7000 GCA_039818145.1 Pseudomonadota bacterium | reverse complement strand
GACACCGGCTCGTGCGACGATGTCATCGATGGCAACGGCCGTTATTCCCTGTGTGGCAAAAAGCTCTTCTGCTGCCTGCAGCAAGGCGTCCTGGCTAAGCGTCTTGCGAATGCCGCGATATCCTGGCGCGCGAGGCATGCTCATGAAGTCCGACTTGTTAATTGACTGGATAGTCAAATAGTGAGGCCGTAGGGTCCCGCTGTCAAATCAACGGAGGTCCCATGACCCGTCTCTCCTTCAATACCGCCCTGCTTTTTGCCCCGCTTGCTTATGCCCTGCATCACATCGAAGAAAACGTGATCCTGGATTTCCGGGTCTGGCGGCTGACCTATTTTGCGGACAACAACGCGCTTACGACCGAAGCCGTTCTGTCCATCCTGATGGCGATCACGTTTGTCTATTTGATCATTCACGCGCTTCTGGCAAACCGGATCAGCGCTGCGTTCGTGCTCATTTTCCTGATGTCCAGTCAGGTGCACAACGTGCTCTTCCATCTGGTCGGCTCAGTGGTGTTCTGGCACTACAGCCCGGGCTTGACGACAGCTTTACTGCTCTATGTGCCCGTCAATATCCTGATTGTGCGCCTTGCCGTGAAAGAAGGCATCGCGACATGGTCACAGCTTGTGCTGTATTTCCTGATTGGTGGTGCCACGTTCTGGGCCTTCGAAGTATTTGGGCCGGTGGTTCTGTTCGGCGGGGTACTGACAGGCTGGGTTCTTACATTCGCGCTGACGAGTTGGCACAACAAGAGAGCAACGCAGGCAGGGTCGGCGTAGGGACGCGTTCCCTATTTTCTAGGACAGCGTCAGCCGCATGACCGGGCGTTCGGGCTTGCGGCGGGCGATCTCCTTGAAGCCGGCTTTCTCGAACATGGACATGGCGCCATGCCAGAGAAATTGCGACTGGGATCGTTCCGCCTTGTCGATGGGGTAGGCCTCAACGGCGGTTACGCCGCTCTTCTTTGCGAAAGCGATCGCGTGGGACAGCATTTGCGCTGCAACGCCCTGTCCCCGGTGGGGCGAAGGAACCACAAAACACAGAATTGACCAGACCGGGGTGTCATCAACAGGCTTCATGACCGGTGATCGCTTGAGCCGCGCGAACTCTTCGCGCGGGCCGAACGTTACCCATCCGACAGGGTCGCCGGATTTGTCATACCCGATAAGACCCGGTGCGGGTTTTTGCCCGGCCCGGTCCTCTATGAGGGCCTTGCGGTGGTCTGCAAGGCTTGTGCCCTTGGGTGGAATGACTTTTCCGGACAGGCGATACCCCATGCACCAACAGTCGCGGGCGAATGAGCAGCCCTTCTGTGCGAAGAGCGCCTCAAGATCGGGAAAGGTTTTTGAGGTGAGCGGCTTTACGGTCAGTTGGTCTGTCATGGCATCAGTCTAGCCCGACCATGCGTCTGATGTCGTCAGGCGTCATGCCCTCGGCGCGCAGGTCGCGCAGGGTTTTTGAGCCACGGCGCTTGGCCATGCGCTCACCGGTATCGTCGGTGATGAGGCTGTGATGCTGGTAGGTGGGTTCGGGCAAATCCAGCAGGACCTGCAACACGCGGTGCAGCGGTGTTGCGAAGAACAGGTCCTGCCCACGAATGATATGGGTGATGCCCTGGGCTGCGTCATCCATCACTACGGCCAGGTGATAGGCGATAACACCATCCTTGCGGGCGATGACGGCGTCGCCCATGGGAGTGGGGTCAACGGGCAGGCGTCCGGTCTCTCCCCGCGGACCTGATCCTTCTTCGGTGAAGGTCAGGCGGTTGCCGGTGAGCCATTCTGCGATGGCAAGGGCCCGCGTAACGTCAATGCGCAGGGCGTGGGCTGTGCCTTCCGCAATCTTTGTGGCGCGGATGTCCCGGGACAAGTGTCGGCAGGTGCCGGGATAGATGACACCTTCGGGGCCATGGGGGGCAATGGCTGCTTCGGTAATGTCCTTGCGGGTGCAGAAACACGGATAGATGACACCGAGCTGTGTCAGGCGATCAAGACCTTGCTGATAGTCCGCCATATGGTCCGACTGCCGGCGCACGGGTGTTTCCCACTCAAGGCCAAGCCAGGCGAGGTCTTCCAGCTGAGACTGCTCGAACTCCGGGCGGCTGCGGGTGCGGTCCGTGTCTTCGATGCGCAGAATGAAGCGTGCGCTGTTGGCCTGAGCCCAGTACCAAGCCGTCAGCGCTGATAACGCGTGGCCGGGGTGCAGGTGGCCGTTGGGGCTGGGGGCAAAACGGGTCACTAGAGTGCCGGTCGTCGGGATGCCGGTTGCCTGGGTGCTGGTAGTTTGCGTGCTCATGAGTCACTAATAGCACCGATGACGATAATCAAAACCAATCGAGACGTGGCGCGGGCCTGTGATGCGCTGGCAGATCAATGCGAGCACATGGCGCAAGCACTGGAGGTGTGTGGTGGTCCGCCGCCGCTGCGTCGCCGCCCGGCGGGCTTTGACACGCTGGCGCGTATCCTGATGGGCCAGCAATTGTCTGTGGCCAGCGCCAGTGCGATCTGGGGCCGCCTTGAGGCAGGGCTGGGTGAGGTGACGCCGGAGGCCGTTCTCAAAACCTCAGACGAGACATTGCGCAGCTACGGCCTGTCGGGCCCCAAGCAGCGCTATCTGCGGGCAAGCGCGCAGGCTGTGAGCGATGGACTTCTGGATTTCAGGAAGCTGAGCCGCATGGATGATGCGCAGGCGCACGAACATCTGATTGCGGTCAAAGGCATCGGGCCGTGGACGGCTGACATTTATCTGCTGTCAGGCCTTGGTCGGCCGGATGTGTTTCCGGCCGGAGACATCGCCTTGCAGGCAGCGGCGCAGCGATTGATGCGCAAGCGCAAACGTCCGGATGCAGATGGCATTACGAAGATCGCAAAACGCTGGCAGCCTCACCGGAGCGTCGCGGCACGTGTGCTGTGGGCCTACTACGCCGTACCGCCGGTGTAAGGCTGCTGGAAAAACAGGAGACAACGAGATGACCGCACTGCTTGATGGGCCACGCCTTGATCCTGCCAATGGAGGCCCCGCTGACCGGCTGGTGGTTCTGGTGCATGGCTATGGGTCCGATGGCAATGACCTGATTGCCCTGGGGCGGCACTGGCAACAACTCCTGCCTTCAGCGGCCTTTGTGGCCCCCAATGGTCCGCAACGGTGTGATGGAAATCCGGCGGGTTATCAGTGGTTTGCTCTGGGGGCTGCCGGTCCCAGCGAAGCGGCCATGACGCAGGGCGTCGACGCGGCCGCGCCGGTGCTGAATGACTTCATTGATGCGGAACTGGCGAACCGTGATCTCGACGGGTCGCAGCTCGCCCTTGTGGGGTTCAGTCAGGGGACCATGATGTCGCTGCATGTGGGGCCGCGCCGGTCTCCGGGGCCTGCGTGCATCCTTGGATATTCAGGTGCTCTGATCGGGCCGGAACGACTGGCTGAGGTCCCCTCTAAGCCACCGGTGATGCTGATACATGGCGATGCGGATGACATGGTGCCGGTCGCTGCCATGCACGGCGCTGTTGGGGCGTTGGGCGACAATGGCTTTACGGCGCGCTGGCATGTGTCGCGCGGCGTTGGGCACGGCATTGACCCGGAAGGCTTGCAGCTTGGCGGGCAGTTTGTGGCTGACAGCTTTGCGCAGGCTGCGGCTGCTCAATAGGCATGAGGGGTTTCGCGCGGGATTGGTCTGTGTAGAGTCATACCTGCGTCACACACCATGTTGTATGTTTCAACAAAGTTGAGGCACCCTTGGTGAGCGAACAGAGATTCGGGTTGCGTACGAGGTAAGGCAGGAGGCCTTGGAGGATGCAAACGGGGACGATGCACACGGAGATGGCGAATTCGGAGTCGTCGAATTCAAGTCTGGCACATGCCGGTGTTGGCCGGTTTGCTACACGATCCGCGCATGCCTCTCCGGAGAGCTGCCCGGCACTTGTCCTCAACGCGGACTACCGCCCGCTCAGCTACTATCCTCTGTCGCTGTGGTCTTGGCAGGACACCATCAAGGCGGTGTTTCTGGATCGGGTAAACATTCTTGATCATTACGACCGCGCTGTTCACAGCCCGACGGCTGAGATGAAGCTGCCCAGCGTCGTGTCTCTCAAGACCTATGTGAAGCCTGCGAAGTATCCCGCCTTCACCCGGTTCAATGTCTTTTTGCGGGACCGGTTCAGCTGTCAGTATTGCGGTGATCGGGCGGAACTCACATTCGACCATGTGATCCCGCGGTCGCGTGGTGGACAGACCACATGGGACAATGTGGTGGCGGCGTGCTCGCCTTGCAATCTGCGCAAGGCCAACCGGCTGCCTACCGAAATCGGCATGATCCCGTTCGATGCGCCCATTCGTCCAACGGTGCATGAGCTGCATCACAATGGCCGGGCGTTTCCGCCGAACTACCTGCATGAGAGCTGGCAGGACTATCTCTACTGGGATAGCGAGCTTGAGCCGTAGGCTGAGACCTCAGGGGTCAGACTTTTTCTGACACGCGGATGGCCAGGCGGCAGGCGGCCTTGATGGCGCTTGAAAGCACCGGGTACCCGGGGGCTTCTTCGGCGCCTTCAGCAAGGGCCTTTTCCCTGTGGGCGACTTCTTCCTCGCGGAATTTTTCTACCATGTCGCGCAGCTCGCTTTCGGCGGGCTCGCTGTCCAGTTCGCGGACCTGCGCCTGATAGTGTTCGTCGATGACTTCCTCGACGGCTGCCGTGCAGGCGTGTGCGGCTTTTTCGCCCATCAACGCGGTGACAGCGCCCATGGCGAAGCCTGCCGCGCCCCAGACGGGGTTGAGCAGGGCCGGGCGCACGCCGCGCTCAGCAACGACCTTGTTGAAGGCATCCAGATGCACGGCTTCGTCTTCGGCCATGTGCTCAAGGTCACGGACGATCTTGGCGCGGGGCTTGGCGGCGCGGAAGACGGCGAGCTGACCTTCATAGATGCGTACCGCGCCTGCCTCACCGGCATGATCCACCCGGATCATCTCGTGCAGGCGGCGCTGGATGACGCTGTTGCCGGCAAGATCAGCGGTGCTCATCTTTCTGGGTGATGACGTCATGAAGCCTGTCTTTCTTTGCGGGCTGCGTAGGCCGGTATGAAACTCACTGCTGCAAGAGCCAGTGAGATAAGGAAGTTATATCCCGCAAGCGATAAGCCAAGGAAGCGCCATGCCGCTTTGTCGCAGGGCACGATGGTTATGTTGCCGGACAGGGCCGCGTTGAAGTCCTCAATGGAGCCTGCAACGCCGCCGCCTCCTCCGCCACAATCAGCGGGGCCTTCCCACCAGTCCCACTCAACACCCGCATGGCGCAGGCCAAGAATGGCGCTCACCACGAAGATGAGACCAATGCCGGTCATCAGCCATGTGGGCCAGCGGCCCAGATTGGCCTCGCGGGACACGACCAAAGCCACCAGCAGAAGCGGCAGGGCAATGTAGAACGGCCAGCGCTGCTCGTAGCACAGGGCGCAGGGGACGTAGCCCAGCACATGCTCAAAAAACAGGAACCCCACAATCGTGGCGATGGTGCCGGCAAGGGCCACAAGGATGGCCCGGCGCGGGGGAATGAGTGTGAGGAGGGTGTTCATCAGATTACAGGCCCACCGAGTTGACGGCATCGGAGATGAGAGCGGCTGCGCCGCCTGCAAGGCTCATGAGAAAGATGACCCAGGCTGTGCCAAGGGCTGTGCCGAGGAAGACCAAAATGCCGTCGCGTTCGATGAAGCCCAGTGAGGCAATCACAATGGCTGCGCCGGGAATTGTGTTGGTCAGGGGCAGGGGAATCATGATGGTCAGCGAGAACAGGATAAACAGCAGGCCGATGACCTGCTCCATGGGCCGCTTGGTCATGAACTGGAGACGCAGGCGGCTGATGCGCTCGAACCGGCGCAGCCAGGGGCGTGCCTTGTTCATCATGTCGGTGAGGCTGTCTTTCTTGAGCGTGCGGTTGCGTAGGCTCTGAGGCAGCCACAGGGTACGGCGGCCTGCTGCCAGCTGCACGGCGACAAAGACCATGGGCAGCGACATCACCTGTGGCACGCCATAGAGAAACGGAATGGCGCAGGGCAGGGCCAGAACCAATAGCACCATGCCGAAAGCGCGCTCGGCCAGCACATCGACAAGGGCGCCCAGAGGCACCGTCTCGCTGTCGAACGAGGCAATGGCCTCATCCAGCAGCTGCGACGTCTGCTTGTCACTCATCTGCCCATCATTGTGGGGCGGCTTGGTCGTGGTGATATGCGTCATGGTTTCACAGATTATCAGGGTGAATTGGGGGCGTCGATTGGTGGCGATGCCGCAGGGCAGGAAACAGAGTGCATGAAAGGGGTAAATACTCTGATTGACCTTGCAGGCGGGGTGCCTATGATGCCGCTCCTTTCGTGGCGTCTTTATGATCCTTTCTGGGCCCCTGTGGCGGAATTGGTAGACGCGACAGACTCAAAATCTGTTGGGGGTAACTCCGTGCTGGTTCGAGTCCGGCCAGGGGCACCACGAAGGTTTTCGGGCGGCTGTGGCACATGATCCGTGCGTTTACCCATAGCTGCCACATTCTGGGGTAAGGTAGCGGGCGGCCCAAGATGCGGGCCTGATCCGGATATAGCCCCGGCTGGAGACCATTTTGGCGACTGATAGCCAGACCCATACGACATCCCCCGAGATTGCCAGTGATCCTGATGATGCTTCGCGCGTTGAAGCTCCATCGGCTGATGTTGTGGTGACGGAAACCTCCGTACCGAACAACAAGAAACTGGCTCTGCGCGTGTGGCGCATGTGGATGGCGCACCAGAAGTCCCGTGTGGTGGGGGCGCTTGTGCTGATGGCGCTGGTGGCGGCCACGACAAGTATCTACCCGGTGTTGATCCAGCAGACGCTGGACATGGCCAATGACCGCAACGCGGATGTGTTCTATGTGCCGTTGCTGGTGGTGGGCGTTGTCGTCATCAAGTCGGTCTCGCTTTATTTCCAGACGGTTGTGACCCGCAACACAATGGAGCTGGTCACAACCGTCTGGAAATAAAGCGAGACCGA
>JBCBUN010000083.1:0-7027 GCA_039818145.1 Pseudomonadota bacterium | reverse complement strand
GGGAAGATCACATAGGTCTTGCCTTCGAAGGTCGCACAGTCGCCATCGAAGCAGGTGTCTGAGTGCAGCTGGCCATCAAGCCAGGAATCCACAAGCACCGCATAGGAATTGGTGCCCGCTTCTTCACTCAGTATCCGCATTGCAAAGCCGGCAGACAGGGCACAGGCCAGAAGCACCAGCACCGAAATTAGCAGCCAGTAGCGCGGCGCGGAGACAGCCGGAGGCATATACCCCTGGTCCTGCGGGTCCACAGGTGATGCGTCCGCGTCCGGTGACGGCGCGTCTGAAGATGTATCGGCGGAGGTCATGACTGGGCCTGAATGTCAGATATCTGCGCAGGACCTTACGGACCATCCCCTTGATGCCGCCTTAACGCGGTAAACCATTTCTGAAGCGACACGTCAGACCGGCCTCAGCATTTGGTGAAAACGGCGGTTTTCTCTAAGGTTCACAAGGTCTGGCATTAGCTCAGACATTGGACGCAGCAGCCCCTATTGATCAGGATTTTTCATGCCCATCACGCCAGAGACAGCCGCCACCATGACCCCCAATGCGCACATGCTTGGGCAGCAGGGTTCTGCGCGGGCGCTTAACACGCCTGCTCTGGTGTTGGATCTGGATGCCTTTGAGCGCAACCTCACGCGCATGATGGACCACTGCAAGGCGTCCGGCCTCGGGCTGCGTCCCCATGCCAAGACCCATAAATCCGTCGAGATTGCGCGCCGTCAGCTGGCTGCAGGTGCCGTGGGCGTGTGTGTGGCCAAACTCGGCGAGGCTGAAGTCATGGGCGAGGGGGGCATCGAAAGCGTGCTGATCACGTCCCCGGTCGTGAAGGAAGACGGCATCCGCCGAGTCATGGAACTCAACGGTCACATATCAGACCTGATCCTCACCGTGGATAATCTCGACAATGCGCAGGCGCTTGCGCGGGCTGCATCGCCGGAGCAGGGCGGCAGTCGTCCCCTGAAAGTGATTGTTGATCTCGACGTAGGTCTTCACCGCACCGGCATAGCGCCGGGCGAAGGGGCTGCTGAACTGGCGGAGTTTGTGGCCGCCAGTCCAGGTCTCAAATTCATGGGCCTCCAGGCCTATGCCGGTCACCTTATGCATGTCGAAGATTACGCGGAGCGCCGCGAGAAGTCGCTCGACGCCATGAAGCAACTGGGCGACATGCGCGACATGCTCCGTGAACGAAGCATTTCTTGCGAAATTCTTACAGGCGGCGGCACGGGGTCATGGGATATTGATCCGGAGGCAGGTATCCTGACAGACCTGCAGGCGGGCAGTTACCTCTTCATGGACACGGAATACAACGCCGTGCACCAGAAGACCGGGCCTGAGCAGGCTTTTGAAACATCGCTCACCATTCAGACCACGGTTGTGAGCGCCAATACGCCTGGCATCGCCACCACGGATGCTGGCATCAAGAGCATGGCGACCGACCAGAAGACAATCGCCATCGCCTCCGGCACGCCCGAAGGTACGGCCTATTTCCTGTTTGGTGACGAGCAGGGCGGTCTGGCGTTCCCTGACGCCGATACAGGCCTTGCGCCGGGTAGCGTCCTCAATCTCGAGACCCCCCACTGCGACCCGACCGTGAACCTCTATGACTGCTATCACGTGGTGAAGGGCGGTACGCTGGTGGACATCTGGCCGGTGAGCACCCGCGGACGATCCGCCTGATCAACTGTGGTTCCGCAAACGCAGAGAGGGGCTGAGGTGACGCCAAGCTTGACGCGTATCGCAGACGACAACCGGAGGTGGCTGCAGACGATTGCGCTGGCAACCGGTGCGCTGCTCCTGTCCGCCTGCGCGTCAGCCCCCGCGCCAGGCCCTGCGTCGCAGCGTGTGGCGATGTCGGTGCGGCTCGCCATTTCAGTGGACGACGTTTGGCCCCATGAGGTCGCGCGCCGTCAGATCGAGACAGCGACACAGCGTCTGGCCGAGTGCGGCATCACGGTCATGCCTGATGATCAAGCGACCAACCGGCTGGGGCTCGTGGCGTCGATTGGAGCGACGGAAGGCGGCACCATCGAAGGCACGACCTACCCCAATAAGGCGGGTGGTCATACGGCACTTGTGGCCTGGGCAGGACCTGATGGTGTTGTGCTTGACCACAAACAGACCGCCGCCCACGAACTCGGGCACGTTTTGGGCCTAGGCCATGCCGACCTGCATGCCATCGACATGATGGCGCCCTATGGCTGCGAGACCTGCCGCTTCACAGCGCGGCAATGCTCAGTCATGCGGTCGGTCGCAGGTCAATAATCCAGGATGGCTAGAAGGTGACTTGCGCCGTGACCCGCGCAGTGATGTCGTCGTAATTGTTGCGTAACACCGTCTTGCCGACTTCTGCGGACAGGAGCGCAATACCGGCGTCATAATCCGCGCCCACGCCCAGATAGGCATCCGCCCGGTCACGGTCACCATCGCTCTTGAGCAGCGCGTAGCTGCCATTAAGTGATCCGTAGAGCGACAGGTCCGGCGTGGCCGCGACATCCATACGCGTCGACACATGGGTGGTGCTGCTGCGGCTGTCGGCATTGGGCGTCACGCGCCCGACTGAATCCGTGTATCCGTCCGTCTCCGAGTAGAAGAAGGATTGGCTGAGGCCGCCGCGTACCGTCACCCACGGGTTGAGTTTTTCTCGCGTGCTGGCGCCCACGCGCGCTCCATACCCGCGGGTGGTGTAGGACGCGGTCGCACCGCCCGCACGCACCGCATCGGTTTCGGTCTGCGAATAGACGACCCCGGCGCGAAGCCCTGTGTCCGGGCTCAGTCGGTAGGCGACAAAGGGCGACACCAGATAGGTGTCCGCTTCCTTGGAGGTGCCAATCCCGGTCTTGTCGTCCGTGTCCGAGAACCCATAGGTGAAGCTCATACCCGTCGTTACCCGCTCAGTAAGACGCAGCTGCGCACCGGCGGTGACGCGCCATGCTTCTGTGTCGCGCCGCTGGCCCGAGCGTGTGTCTTCCGCCCAGGTGACGTCGCCGGAGACCCAAGTGTGGACACCGCGGGCATTGATGAGATCAAGGATCGACGGTTGCGGTGCGGGACCGGACAGCTGGTTCTGCCGCTTGAGGTTCCGGATACGGGATTCAAGACTTGTGATGCGCGCGTCGCTTCTGGCGATGTCGGTCGCGATTAACTTCTGGCCCTCTTCAGCGACCCGAATCTGAACACCTAAGTCCTTGCTCTCCTCCGAGGCGTCATCGATTGCGGCCAAATGTGCCGATTCAGCACTATTGAAGGCTGAGAGCGCTTCACGGCGCGACGCTTCCACACTGGCAATTGAAGTCCGTTCGGGTACGCCGAGGGCGCGCAGGTCTGCCCGCGTTTCTTCGAGGCGGCGTTCAATGGACGGCATTTCCGGAGAAGACGCAGGTGTTGCCGTGAACAGATCGCGCGCCTCATTCAGCGCACGCAGGGCGGTATAGATGTTTTCCCAGCGCTGAAGTTCGACCCTGGCCTCCTCAAGAGTTTCTGATATCGCTTGAATTTTTTTCTCGTTCGCGGCGCTGAACTCTTCCCGGGCGGCTTTCATCTCCTCAATCAACCTGGCGTTGCTGAAAAACTCCGCCGTCATTTCAGCGTTCTTGGCTTTTTCTTCGGCGAGTTCTCCTTCGAGACGCCGCAGCTCGGCTCCATTGTCAGCGTCATCGTTACCACCTTCGCCGTCTTCACCACCACCGCCGTCTTCACCACTGTCCTCGTCTTCACCACCGCCGACATCAAGTTCATCACCTTCATCGTCCCAGACCCGTCCATGCAGGTCTTCCAGGTCGTCGAGATCATTCTGATTTTCGCGCTGGGCTTCAGACTCCCCGCCCGTTGATGATGTCCCAACAGAAGTAGTCGATGTGCCCGGGGTACAGGTGTCGCCCGACTCAACCGTCGATACGACGGCACCGCCCAGCGAGAAGATAACTTCCACAAATCCGTTTGAGTTACAGCGGGTGCTGGTTGTTTCACCCGGTGCCGCATTGGTGGCGATAAAGGCAGCCGAGGGATCGCCCGGCCCCGCCATGGCGGGCGCAACAAGAAGACATGAAGCAAGGCCAGCAATGCAGACCTGCGAGGATAAGCGACGCAACATGGGACCCCCGGAAACCGGCGCGGCAAGACCGCACATGAGTCCGGGAAAGCTAGGCAGTGCCGCGCGTTCGCGTAACTGGCCATATGGGCAGGTAGATGGGGTTAGAGCCGGACCAGGCGGTGCCGGAGGGCCGTGGCCACCGCCTGTGACCGCGTGGTCACACCAAGCTTTGCCATGACATTGGCCAGATGGAATTTGACCGTGCGTGCGGACACGTCCAGCCGATCGGCGATTTCAGGATTGGTCAGACCGCTGCCGACCCATTGCAGGCATTCCGCTTCGCGCGGCGTCAGAACGGGAAGCCCGTCATTCTCGCCCGAAGCAGGAGGCGCTTCATGGGCCAGGATCAGCTGCTTCGCCAGGAACTGGCGCACCTGTCGAGCCGAGTTGGCGGATGTCTGACCGCTGCCGATGCGGACCTGGCGATGCCGGGAGGCTTCTGCGATCGCCTGTGACCGCGTGGTTACGTCCATCTTTGCCATGGCATTGGCCAGATGGAACTTGACCGTCCGTGCCGAGATATTCAGCCGCTCGGCAATCTCCGAATTGGTCAGACCCGTGCTCACCCATTGCAGGCATTCGGTTTCGCGCGGCGTCAGCGCGACGGCATCCATGCCGCCGTCGTGCTGGACCAGGGCTTCATAGGCGTAGATGAACTGCGTCGCCACGTCTTGGCCAGCATGCCTGGCCGCTGCAAAGCGGGCCGCGTCAGCAGCACTTCGCCCGATCGTGTAGATGCTGATCTGGCGCACGTGGCGGTCGTCGGAGAGCGGGATATTGATCTCGTGTTCGATGTTGTGGTCGCGCATGGCGTCCCACATCTCGCGGCGCTTCGACCCGGCCTGCGCATCCGCAAACACGCTGCTCGTCAGTGTGGCGTCGCTGGCCCCATAGGCAAGATCCACGACCGGGCAAATATCGTCCCAACCAAACGCGTAGTAGTCATCGACAAGACTCTCGGGCAATGTCGACACCACATAGTCCGGCTCGCGAAGAACATCCGCTTCAGGCACTGCGCGCGGCGTGCCGAAAAAGTCGATGCCTTCGATCCCGATGTGATGCAGTTCAGCCTGCAGCAAAGCGATCGCGTCGGACGGTGCTGTTGCCCGCGCCAGCGCGTCCGAGAACTGCGTGATCCTGTCCCTCACTGTGTCAATACGCATCGCGAAACCGCAAGAAAACCTGTACCTGAGCCAGAATACAGCGTTTCTGAGGTGGCCTGAAGTCGGCAATTTGCAAGTACAAGATCAAGTTTTCATAGCTGGATTTTTGCCGGTTTGCACAGTAGATGCTGGCAAGCCACCTATTCAAAACCGCGCTCAATCAACCCAGTAGAGCAGGAATTCCCTACGTTTTCGAAGCATTTTTGTGGACAGGCGCGGTCGCCGAGTTGACAGGCAACGCCGAGTTCGCCAATATGAGTAAATGCTCACTCGCAAAACAACACCTGTCCCGAAGACCAAGCAGCGGATTGCCGATGCGTCGCTAACGCTATTTGTCACCCAGGGCATTGCTGAAACCACCACGCGTGACATTGCGCGGGAGGCAGGCATTGCGGAAGGGACGATCTATCGACATTTCGCGAGCAAGGAAGATATCGCTCGCGACCTCTTTCTCGAAAATTTCCTGCCATTCTGTGCCGCGCTTAAAAGCATTCAGGGCAAGGACGAGCCGATGATCGATCGGCTGGGTCAGATGGTGGCGCAATTCTATCAGGCCTACGACGCTCAGCCAGAGCTATGGATTTATGTGATGACCTATCAGACGGGACCACGCGCAAAGGTGCCCGATGATACGCCTACGCCATACCGCATCATGTGTGAGTTGCTGGATGAGGCAACGAGCAAAGGAGAGATCAGTGATCTCGACGCACCGCTCTACGCACAAATCCTGTTGGGGATGATCGAACAACCCGCAGCCGGTTTCGTCTGTGGCGAAATGGATGGCGCTTTGACCCCCCGGGTGCCTGATGTCGTGGCCGCCATGGAGCGGGTCCTCAACCTTTAGACCCCGACTATTTCCGCTTTCTGGCATGTGGCCCAGGTGGGCACGCCATACGCCAGCATAATGAGTGAGTGCTCACATCGTTTTGGAGTGAAGATGATGAAGAAGATTTTGTCCGGCTTGATGCATGTCGCCATTGTGGCCTGCCTTGGGGCCGTGCCGGCCCATGCGGGCAATGGCGGAAGTCAAAAAGCATCCGCTGAAGTGGGATCTGCAGTGGTGGGCTCCGGATTGGTTGCCTCAGGCCTAGTCGTTGGCGTTGCCGCGACGCCGGTGCTGCTGCTGGGTGCGGCCGGTGATGCGGTTATCGACGACATGTCACAAACCAAAAACGCACCACTTCCTCTTGGAGATGAGGTCGTCGCCGGTCCGGCTCCTGATCAGGAGTTGGCTCGATGAACAAGTTCCTTACTGCACTTACGCGAGCGGCAGTCCTAGCTGTTGGCCTGACTGTTTCCCTTATCCCTCATCAGGCTACAGCGCAGAGTTCTGCGTCCTCTGGCGTCATTATGAACCCGGAGCGGGTCATTCCATTTGCCGAGACTGTTGAGCGAGAATTGGCAGCACGTGGCGCGCGTGTGGCAATCGTCGCTCGCGTTGGTCGTGATCCCGACGACATGCCCGATGGCATCGAATACACCCACGTGGCATTCTGGGTGTACTCCGATATTGAAACAGCCGACGGCAAGACCGTCCGCGGCTATGCGATCCACAACCTCTATCAGGAGGCGGATGACGCCGGTCGTAGTTTCCTGACAATCGACTACCCGGCGCCTTTCTTCGGCGAGGTATTTGATCTGCGTGCCGGTGTGATCATTCCAACGCCGCAGGTGCAGGAGAAGCTGCTCAAGATCATTGCGTCTCCCACATATAAGAGCCTGCACAACCCGAATTACTCCCTCGTCGCGAACCCGTTTCGGGACGAAT
>JBCBUN010000082.1:0-7075 GCA_039818145.1 Pseudomonadota bacterium | reverse complement strand
ACATCATGCTCTGCCGCCGTGCCGGCAGCACCGCGAGTAGGCCCCGGATCACGTCCGGTGCTGCGGGAAGAGGAAGTAAGACGACAACGATCAGGAAGAACGCCGCGCGAAGCCGCCGAGGCACCACAACCCAGGGCAGCAAAATCACCACTGAGTGGCTGCGTGGAGTTGCACCGCTCCGCCGACACCGCCACACTTCCCTCAGAATCGATGCGCCGACTGAGATCAGGGTTTCGCGTGTTGAGTACCAACGCTTTTACCTGAAGGGACACGCACCCATGACATTCGTCGCCACACGCCTGACACAGACACATTTCAGCGGCAGCAAAGGCCTCACCCTTGCAGCCATGGTCCTTGTCATGGCCGCGGGCCTGGCCACGCGGGCAGAGGCCCAGTCGCAGGTGCGCGCCAGCACCATCTTTCCTCAGCCCAGCACTCTGTCGATCACGCCGGAGGTGGGCGAACGGATGACGGTCGCGAAATACAAGCCGATGGTCACTGAAACACTGGGACCATCACAGGGTGCACGGCTTCTGGGGTCCGGCGAACGGTCCTCACTGTTTTCAACCAGGCGGTTTCCTGAAGGGCTGGTGCTGCATCGCTTCGGTGGCGAGAACCGGCGCTACTTCTGTGTCCACAGCGACACGCCGGGCAACACCGTATCCAAGGAGTCCTGCCTGATCGACCGGGATCAGGACGGCATGTTTGATGAGTCGGCCCGCCTGTGGGGCCCCGGCGACTGGTTCGACAGTGAGATGACCGGTGATCTGGAAGCACCCATTCCCTATGAAATTGTCGAGCTGGATGATCCGTCATTCAAACTTGAAATGCGTGTCAGCTATGGCGGCATCAAAGACGGCAACATCGCCCTGTCAGCCACCGGCTTCCGCACCAAAGGCGCGCGCGATCTGGAGGACAATCTCGGTGCACCGGAGCGCACAACCATCGCTCCCTTCACCGGCGACAGGGCGATTACCATTGAGGGCATCTCGCTGATGCTGCACGAGGTCACCGAAGACAGCATCACCTTCACCTATCTGGGCGGCAATTTTACCCGCGCCCACTTCCTCGACATGAACACGCTGCAGACCGTGTATTACGGCCGCTAGTGCGCCACTCACCAATGGAGTTACTCATGCCCTTTTTGATAACGCGTACCGCACTTCTTGTTGGGCTATTGCGAGCCTTCAGCATTAGCGCGATGGACGCTCACGCCCAAAGGTATCCCTATGAGCGTGTCCAGAAAAAGGAAGCCGGATTTGCGTATCCACAGCCAGATCTCCTGAAGGTCTCGCCAGCACTGGGAGAACGCACGACCAGCGAAGCCTTCAGTGCCATCTACACAGAAACATATGGCCCATCGACCGGCGCCAGATTGCTCACTGACCTGGCCGGAGATTCAACCATGCGGCGCTATGAAGGTGCTGAGGGGACGATCCTGTCCAGATTTCAAAACGGGCCGGCAAACACCAGCGGCGAACACGTCTACTGCACCCATAAGACAATGAAATACGGCGTGTTCGGGAGTGGCGGCACGTGCCTGATCGACAAGACAGGTGACGGGACATTCGATGTGACGGGTCTCTTCGACGAGACAGTTCACAGCTATCACGGGGTCGAAGACGGGACGCTGTCACCACCTGTGCCTTACGAGGTGATAGAGCTCACCGAGGACCAACGGGAATTTGAGGTCGACATGATGCTGGTCTACCAGAACCTCCGGAGCCTCTACCCCATATTCTCGACTTTCGGAAAGCGTACAAAACCGGACGTAAAATCCGGCGACCTCAACAAGGTTGTGCCGCGGGAGCACCGTGTGCCGCCCGGGAAGGACCGCCAAGCCTACGCTGATGGCATCGAATTCATTATGCATGAGGCAGACGACGACAGCATTACCTATACGATTACCGGCGGAACCTTTGATCAGGTCTCTTTCCTGCATCCACTGCGCGGATACATGGTCCTGGTAAAACCGCGGCCCATGCCGGAATAGAATATCCCTACTCAGCTGCCGCCTTGCCGGGCTTATCGTCCGTATCCGGATTAACCGGGATGGGCTTGGCATCGTCCGAGCCAGGCGCTTCGAGACCCACATAGTCCCGCTCGCGGATGCGCATGATGATGTCGCCCACGGCTTCGCGCGGCGTGCCGAGGCTTTCCAGCACCTGACCGGCGAGCTGCAGGGAGCTTTCCAGCGTCTCCGGCACAACGCCGGTGGCGCCGAGTTTGAACAATTCGTCCGAGTGCGACATGTCCCAGGCGCGCACGAAAATCGGCAGGCCGGGCCAGCGCTCGCGGATGGCTTCCACTGCGCGCGAGGCGGCGGCGAAATTGTCGAGTGTGATGACAACCGCGCCAGCATGGTCCGCGCCGACACGTTCGAGCACGTCTGTCTTGGCGGCATCGCCATAATAGACCGGCTCGCCCTTGGCCCGGCAGTCACGGGTGCGCGGCACGTTGAGGTCGAGCGCCATATAGGGATGCTTGAGGTCGCCCAGCATCTTGGCCACGGTCTGCCCGACGCGGCCATAGCCGGCAATGATGACGTGCCCCTCAAGGCCACGGGCTTCATCTTCCGATGCCTGAATGGGTTCAGCCCCCATGCGGTCGTCGATCAGCCGTTTGAGGAGCGCGCCGAAGTCGGCCAGGAACGGCGTCAGCGCCATGGAGACGGCGGCGACGATGAGCATGTATTGAGCGACGGGTTCGGAAATGATGTCCGACCCCATGGCGGCGGTGACACCCACAAAGGCAAATTCGCCACCTGCTGACAGAATGAGACCGGTCCGCAGGGAGGTGGTCAGAGGCAGGCCGAAGGCGCGGACAAGGCCGATGAGAATGGTCGCCTTGAGCACGATCAGACCGACAACGCCGATCAGCACATTCGACCACTCACTGGCCAGCACCCCAAAGTCGATGCCCATGCCGATGGAGATGAAGAACAGGCCCAGCAGCAATCCCTTGAACGGCTCGATATCGGTCTCGACCTGGTGGCGGAATTCGGTCTCCGACAACAGGAGCCCGGCGAGGAACGCCCCCAGCGCCATGGAGAGGCCGGCAAAGCCCGTGAACCAAGCCGTGCCCAAGACCGCCAGCAGGGTCAGCGCCATGAACAGTTCCGGGCTCTGGGTCCAGGTGACCATGCGATAGAGATGCCGCACCAGCCAGCGGCCGACAAAGATGATAAGGAGAACCGCGATGACCGCCCGCAGCAGGGCTGTGCCCACCAGCTCCGCCACATGGCCGTTCTCCCCGGCGGCAAAGATCGTCACCAGCATCAACAGCGGCACCACGGCCAGGTCCTGCGCCAGCAGGATGGCAAAGCTGGTGCGCCCCATGCGCGAGGCGAATTCCCCGCGCTCCATCAGCAACTGCATAATGACAGCCGTGGACGACAGCGCGAGACACAGACCAATGATGATGGAGGCCTGCACCGAGTTGCCCCACCACAGGGCAGCCGCGGCAATCACCGCACCGGAGACCAAGACCTGCGCAAAACCCAGACCGAACACCATGGTCCGCATGGCCTTGAGCCGCTCGACGGAAAGCTCAAGCCCGATCATGAACAACAGGAAGACAACGCCCAGCTCGGCCATGGCCGACACGCCCTGAACATCATCAATGATGGCAAGCCCGAAAGGACCAATCACCGCGCCGACAAACAGATAACCCAGCACCGGACTGGCCTTGAACCACTTGAACAGCGGTACCAAAAGCACACTGGCGACCAGAAAAATGATGATCTCGCGGATATAGGGAATGGCCACATGGCCGCCCCCATGGTCATCATGCCCCGTACCGGATGCTCCGGTGGCCATCTGGGCTGCCTGACGGGCAACTTCCGCGATTGTATCGGGTTCCAAGTCTATGACCGCCTTTTAACAAATCAGTGTCTTTGCAACGCGCCGCCTGCCCATATATATCAAAGGAATACTGCGCGGATATGGCGGGGGGCCGTGAATCGCAGCAGAAAAAGAGAATAATCTAGCGTCAGATGCCACAGCCGGATGAACGGATGGGCAATTCGTAGGCAACAAGACCTACGCTGACGAAATTTGGGGCAGGAAACAGGATCTCCGTGACCAGCACAGACCACTCATCAAGCGCTGACGCCCTGCCTCTGGCAGCAGGCGCTGCAACGCTGTAGCTGGCAGGACGACAGATCATTCCATGATGTATCTCGCCCTAGCCGGTGGCCTAATCATTCTGCTGTTCTGCGGCGACCTGCTGGTGCGCGGTGCCGTGGCCCTAGCCAGTCGCTTCGGTCTGCATCCTCTGGTGATCGGTCTCACGGTTGTGGCCTTCGGCACCTCCGCGCCGGAACTCATGGTGTCCCTCAAGGCAGCGCTGGAAGGCGCGCCGGGCATCTCCCTTGGCAATATCGTTGGCTCCAACATTGCCAATGTGCTGCTGGTGCTCGGCGTCCCGGCGATCATCTATCCGACGGTCTGCAACCAGGCCTCGATCCGCCGCAACACCTCCATGATGGTCGGCTCGACGCTGGTATTTGTAGCGATGTGTTTCACCGGCGTGCTGACCTTCTTTGACGGCTTCATCTTGTTCCTGCTGGTTCTGGCCTTCCTTGGCTACTCCGGCTACCGCGCCAAGATGTCCCCCGATGAAAGCCTCGAAGATGAGCTGGACGACATCTCCGGCCTGCCGGAACGCGGATGGGCGATTGCCGCCTTCATGGTGATCGGCCTGCTTGGCCTACCCTTGGGGGCTGAACTGGTGGTGGAAGGCGCAACAGAAATTGCCCGCCGCTTCGGCGTCTCTGAGGCAACCATCGGCCTGACGGTTATTTCCATCGGCACATCATTGCCCGAGCTTGCCACCACCCTCGTCGCGGCCTTCCGCAAGCAGGCGGATGTGGCCGTGGGCAATGTCATCGGCTCGAACCTGTTCAACATTCTCGCCATCGGCGGCATCACCGCCATGGTGGTGCCGCTGCCGGTCCCCGAAGAGTTTCTTCGGTTCGACCTGTGGGTCATGCTGGCGTCTGCCCTGCTGGTGGTTCCCTTCGCCTTCATGCGCGCCACCATCACCCGGCTGGCCGGCGCCATCTTCACGGCGCTGTATGTCGGGTTCATCTTCACCGTGTTTCACATGTCCTGATGGCCCGGACCGCACCGCGAACAGCGATCATCACCGGCGGTGCCAGGCGCATCGGGAAGGCGCTGGTGCAGGGTCTGGCAGAAGACGGTTGGGCCGTCGCCATCCATTATGGTGCGTCCAGCGCCGACGCGCAGGCCCTCGCCGACGAGATCAATACCAGCGGCGGCAAGGCGACAACTGTCCAGTGCGATCTGGCCAGCCCACACGTGGCGGACACAATCATGTCCGCCGTGCACAAGGACCTGGGCCCGGCAGACCTGCTGATCAACAACGCCTCCCTGTTTGAGGATGACGATGCCCAAACCGTCTCCAGCGACAGCTTCGATGCGCACATGGCAGTCAATCTGCGGGCACCTGTGCTGCTCGCCAGCACCTTTGCAAAACAACTGCCCGACGGTGTGGACGGCAACATCATCAACCTGATCGACCAGCGCGTATGGCGGCTCAATCCGCGCTTTCTGTCCTACACCACATCCAAGTCGGCCCTGTGGACCGTGACCCAGACCCTTGCCCAAAGCCTGGCACCGCGGATCCGGGTCAATGGCATTGGACCCGGTCCGACTATGGGAAATGACCGCCAAACCCCTGAGGATTTTGCCGCTCAGGCTGCGGCAGTGCCGTTGGAGCGCGGTCCGGACATAGCTGAGTTTCAGCGCGCGGTGCGCTTTATCCTTGAAACACCCTCGCTGACCGGGCAAATGCTGGCTCTCGACGGCGGACAGCACCTCGCGTGGGAAACCCCGGACGCGACAGGCAAGGAATAGTCACCCATGACAAAGTTGGCGACTGAGACCTCAGGTAACGTAACTCCCCTGCGCATCGCAGATGCGGCACGGCTGACCCGACACGTCTTCGTGCGTGACCTGCGGCTCGACGCTCATATCGGTGTTCACCGCCATGAAGAAGGTCGCGCCCAGCCGATCATCGTGAATGTCGACCTGACGGTGACCGAAGGCGAAGAGACCCTGAACGACAGTCTGGCCAACGTGGTCTGCTATGAGCGCGTGGTGAACAACATCAAGGATCTGGTGGCGCAGGGCCATGTCCGCCTGGTGGAAACCCTGGCGGAAAGCATTGCCGAGGACTGCTTTACAGACGAGCGGGTGCTGGCAGCACGGGTCCGCATTGAAAAGCTGGACGCGATCGAGGAGGCCCACAGTGTGGGAATCGAGATCGAGCGCCTGCGCCCCCTGCCCCAAAACTAAACTGAGCGAATCCAGGCCACGTCACAGCCTTGGCAAGCCGGTGACAGGTAAACTGTCACATGGGTGACAAAGGCGTCGTTTTGCACATGCGCACAGGGTGCGTATACGGCAGAATCCTGCGATTTCCTGGGTTGGAAAACCCTCAGTCGATGGCCGCTGAATACTGAGATTGTGCTCATAATTTCAACAGCTTAGGCGCAAGGTGAATTTTGGGCAGGCCGGGCAGAATGCCGCGCGCCATAGGCCAATGGTGAATCGAGCCACAGGGTTTCCAACAGACTTATCCACAGGTGATGAAAATAGATTCGTCACGGTTCAATCTTCTATTTCAGCCCTGCGGGTGCATATTCATACCCATGAGCGACACACCTCATACAGCGTCGGAAAAAGAGCCCAAACAGAGCGAGGAGCCGGAAGCAGCGCCCCTGGTTGGCGCTGACCTGATAGCCGACTACGTCACCCGGCTGCCTAACGCTCCCGGCGTCTATCGCATGTTCGGGGCCGACGGGGATGTGCTCTATGTGGGCAAGGCCCGCAGCCTCAAGAAGCGGGTCACCAGCTATACCCGGCTGATCGGCCATACCAACCGCATAGCCCGGATGATTACGGCCACCACCGCGATGGAATTCGTGGTGACGGAAAGTGAAACCGAAGCGCTGCTGCTGGAAGCCAATCTCATCAAGCAGCTGCGCCCGCGCTACAATGTGCAGCTGCGCGACGACAAGTCGTTTCCCTACATTCTGATTGCCCGCGAC
>JBCBUN010000081.1:0-7087 GCA_039818145.1 Pseudomonadota bacterium | reverse complement strand
CGGCGACGTTCTTGACCGCAACATTGATGGAGTTTTTGGCGCGGTCAAGAACGTCGCCGACTTCTGCGTTGCCAGCCTTGCGTTCTGGGCTGTGGGCTTTGGCATCATGTTCGGTGCAACGGCGGGCGGCTTTTTCGGTACTTCGTTCTTCTTTTTTGATACCGACCCATTTGAGGGCACGGGCAGTGCCTGGTTGATGGCGTTCTTCTTCTTTCAGCTGGCCTTTTGCGGTACGGCGACGACCATTGTGTCCGGCGCTGTTGCAGAACGCATGAGCTTTCGTGGTTACCTGATAACCGCCGTCGTCTTGAGTGCCTGCATCTATCCTGTGTTCGGCCATTGGGCCTGGGGTGGTTTTGCCATCGATACCCAGATGGGGTGGCTACAGGAGCTTGGTTTCATCGATTTCGCCGGCTCGACCGTGGTGCATAGCATCGGCGGCTGGGTGGCGCTGGCCGCAGTGATCATTATTGGTCCACGTCTTGGCCAGTTTGATGAGACCAGTTCAGCCACGGAATCCCACAACACGCCGGTTGCGGTGTTTGGCATGTTCCTTTTGTGGGTGGGCTGGTTCGGTTTCAATGGCGGGTCAACGCTGGCCATGGATGTCTCAGTGCCTCACATCATGGTGCATACGCTTGTTGCAGCAGCGGCAGGTGGCGTGGTTGCGATGGCGCTGACGTGGAACGGCCGTGGGGCTCCGAACGCTGTCGATACGCTGAATGGTGTCCTTGCGGGACTCGTCGCGATCACTGCCTCCGCCCATGTGGCAACAATTGGCACGGCAATTCTTATTGGTGGCATTGGCGCAGTCGTTGCGCTTGGGTGCCAGGCACTGCTCAAGCGCCATCGTATTGATGATGCGGTTGGGGCAGTCCCGGTTCACCTGGCGGCTGGCATTTGGGGCACACTTGCAGTTGCGCTTCTGGGCGATGCGTCCCTATGGGGCACAGGTCATACACGCATGGAGCAGCTTGGTGTTCAGGCGATTGGTGTTACCGTTGCCGGTATCTACGCGTTCGGCGTTGGCTATGCGGTGCTATCCCTCATCAACTGGTTCATGCCGCTCCGCGTTTCCACTGAGGCTGAACATATGGGGCTGAATGCCTCCGAGCATGGGGCCTCCACGGCCATTCATGATCTCATTCATGCCATGGACACCCAGAAGCAGACTGGCGATTTTTCCATGCGTGTGCCGGTGGAGCCCTATACGGAAGCCGGACAGATTGCTGCGCAGTACAATCAGGTTCTGGATCGTGTGCATGGTGAGATGACAGCGCGCGAACAGACCACGGCACAGCTACGGACGGCGCGTGACCAGGCCGAGATCGCCAATGCCGCCAAGTCACAGTTTCTGGCCAATATGAGCCACGAGCTTCGCACGCCGCTCAATGCCATTATCGGATTTTCCGAGATCATCAATGGTGAGATGTTCGGCCCGCTGGGCAATGAGCAGTACAAGGAGTATGTGTCCGACATTCACGATTCCGGCTCTCACCTTCTGTCGATCATCAACGACATTCTTGATCTCTCAAAGATCGAAGCAGACAGCTACGACCTTGCAGAAGATGAGCTGGATGTGCGCGACGTCATGACAGCGTGCGAGCGCATGATCCGGACGCGGGCACAAAGTGGTCAGCTGAATCTGGCGGTTGAGATCGAACCAGACCTGCCTGCACTCGTGGCCGATGAGCGCGCTCTGAAACAGATGTTGATCAACCTTGTGTCCAATGCCGTGAAGTTCACTCCCGAGGGGGGTGATATCGCGCTGCGGGCCCGTCGTGAGGCTGATGGGCGAATTGCCATCGAGGTTGCTGACACGGGTGTGGGCATTGCCCGTGCCGACATTGCAAAAGCGTTTGAGCCATTCGCTCAGTTGCAGGCCGATGCAACGGTGTTCAAAGCCGATGGCACGGGGCTTGGTCTTCCATTGACCGCAGCCCTGGCCCGCAGTCATCAGGCAACGCTGGTTGTGGACAGCGAACCTGGTCGTGGCACAGCGATTACAATCCGCTTCCCGCTTGAACGTATTGTCGTGGACAAGACAGCGGCGGCCTAAGCGTTCTCCGCAATCTCCCTGATGGCGCTACCTGCGCCCACGAGCGGCACCTCCGCCAGTGCCTGACGGACTGCTGTTTCTATCAACCCGCTCACAATCTGTGATGCTGCTGTCGCCGCTGACTTGGGCGGGGCACCACGAAGCCGCATGGCCAAATAGGATGACGCCATAACGTCGCCAATCCCGTTGGGGGGTGACGGCGCGCGCTGCGTCTCCAACGTCATGTCATTGTCCTGCGCGTAGACACGTGTCGAGATTGTTTCAGGTGATGTGCCTGGCGCAGAGGTCACAAGCACCTCGGCGATGCTCAGGCTGAGAGCTGCCTGATCGATGCTGCCTTTGTCTTCCAAGGGCCAGAGCAGTTTTGTGAGGGTCGCCAGTTCGAACAGATTTGGTGTGGTGATGGTGGCCAGGGGCATGAGCGCATCACGCAGGGTTGGCGGGACGCTGTCATGGACATACACCGTGCCGTTGTCGCCAAGAATGGGATCAATCAATACGGGCAGATCTGGTTTCGCATGTTTCAGGCGTGAGATGGTGTTTGCCGCAGCGTCAATCTGGTCGTTGCTGGTGAAGTAACCGGTCATGACGGCGGTGACCTGATCCATCCAGCCGCCGGTCCACAGATTGTCCAGGAGGGCTTCGATTTCTGCAGCCGGCGTGCCGCGGCCAGCCGGAGTGCCGTGGCCGGGATGATGTGACAGCAGGACGGTGGGAATAGCCCAGACCTCGTGTCCAAGCGTCTGCAGCACGAACTGCGCTGCTGAATTGCCGACATGCCCGGCAACGACCTGAGAGGAAATGGCAAGGATCGTCATCTTGGCCTGTCCTGGTGATCCTGTGTGATAGGTGCCGCTGGGTGTTGGCTTGACGGTCGGTTGAGACATAAGGTGCGGGCCGATATCGCAGCTCTCGCCTTATGAGATGGAACAACCATGCTACCTCAGTTTGATGCCGGTCGTCCCCGCCGGTCCGTTTTGTATATGCCCGGTGCCAATGCGCGTGCCCTGGAGAAGGCGCGGACACTGGATGCGGACGCTCTGATCCTTGATCTTGAAGATGCGGTGTCGCCGGACGCCAAGGAGCTTGCCCGCGAACAGGTAGTGGCGGCGGTAAAGGCCGGTGGTTATGGCGTGCGTGAGGTCATTGTGCGCGTCAATGGGCTGGATACGCCTTGGGGTGCGGATGATCTTCGTGCG
The DNA here is from genome assembly GCA_039818145.1 of Pseudomonadota bacterium. Lineage (GTDB taxonomy): Bacteria > Pseudomonadota > Alphaproteobacteria > CGMCC-115125 > CGMCC-115125 > Pyruvatibacter. The sequence goes on along the minus strand of JBCBUN010000081.1, from coordinate 3,829 downwards.
GTCAGCGGAATCGGAGCCGATGGGGTTCTGGTGCCCAAGGTCAACGGGCCCGGCGATATTGATGCGGCCGCAAGCGTTCTGACGAACGAACCGATCTGGGCGATGATGGAAACACCGGCTGCGATGTTTGCTGCGCAGGCGATTGCGCTGCACCCGCTGCTATGCGTTCTGGTCATGGGGACCAACGATCTCGTGAAAGAACTCAAGGCCGCGCGGGTGCCGGGGCGCGCGCCACTGCTTACGGCTTTGCAGATGTCTTTGCTGGCCGCGCGCGATGCAGCCTGTATCGCGATTGATGGCGTCTACAATGACATCAAGAATGAAACCGGATTTGCGGAAGAATGTGTGCAGGGCCGGGATTTTGGTTTTGATGGCAAGACACTGATCCATCCCTCGCAAATTGCACCGTGCAACGATGTGTTTGCGCCCTCAGCTGACGCTGTGGCGGAGGCACGGGAGATTATTTCGGCGTTTGATGCGCCCGATGCGCGCGGCAAGGGTGTCATCACCGTCGGAGGCAAGATGGTTGAGCTGCTGCATGCAGAAGAGTCGCGACGACTAGTGGCTGTGGCAGATGCCATTGCAGCCAAGGAGGCAGGGCAATGAGCACCTCCAAATCCAGCGCCGGCAATTTTCTTGAAGACTTTTCCGCCGGGCAGATTCTCGACCATGCAACGCCACGCACGGTGACAGCGGGTGATGTTGCGCTTTACACGGCGCTCTACGGCTCTCGCTTTGCGCTTCAGTCGTCTGAAATTTTTGCGCAATCCTGCGGTCTGCATCAGGCGCCTCTGGACGACTGGCTGGTGTTCCACATCGTCTTTGGCAAGACCGTACCGGATATCTCTCTGAATGCTGTCGCCAACCTGGGGTACGCCGAGGGACGCTTTGGTGTGCCGGTCTATGCGGGCGATACGCTGCGCGCATTCTCCGAAGTGATTGGCATCAAGGAGAACTCCAACGGCAAGACCGGCGTTGTATATGTGCGCACGCGGGGGCTCAATCAGAACCATCAGGAGGTGCTGTCCTATGTGCGCTGGGTGATGGTGCGCAAGCGTGACGAGGCATCGGTCATTGAGGCAAGTCCGCCTCCTGCGTTGGCTGATCACGTTGCACATGAAAGTATTCTGTCGCGCGCGGTACCGGACTTTTCAAATTTTGATTATGCCTTGAGCGGTGAACCGCATCGCTGGGATGACTATGAGGTTGGTGAGAAGATCGACCACATGGACGGCATGACGGTTGAAGAGGCCGAGCACCAGCTTGCGACACGGCTCTATCAGAACACCGCTCGCGTTCACTTCAATCAGTTTGCGGAAAGCAAAGGCCGTTTTGGCAAGCGGCTCATCTATGGCGGTCATGTCATCAGTCTGGCGCGGTCCCTTTCGTTCAACGGACTGGCGAACGCCGTCAAGGTGGTGGCGCTCAATGGCGGGCGGCATGTGGCGCCGCTCTTTTCAGGCGATACCGTTTTTGCGTGGACCGAGATACGGGACAAGGCGGAAGTTGCGGGTCGCGACGATGCGGGCCTGTTGCGCCTGCGCCTGATTGCGACCAAGGATCTTCCGTGTGCAGACTTCCCGCAACCGGATGATGCCGACGGTGTCATTCTTGATCTGGATATGTGGGTCGCCGTGCCGCGTTAGGCAACGCTCAGTAAGATTGCCAAAGTGTTTGGAGCCAGTTGGCGGGCGTCTTGGTGTTTGCGACACCTGATGCTGATCCTGTCATGGGTAGAGATAGCTGATGGTGGCCAGGGCGACGGCGACCAGTTTCTCTTCGCCATCGCTGGTGCATGACACTTTCGCTTCCGTAACAGCCTGTGTCTTGCCGCGCCGGATGATGTTGGCGCGTACGATCGCGCGCTCGCCGACGGATGGTCGAAGAATGTTGATCTTGTATTCAGCGGTGACCGCGCCCAGCGCGCCTTCGGGCCGCATGGTGCCGGCAACGGCAGCGCTTGCGTTGTCGGCCAGGTATCCGATGACGCCGCCGTGGATGAACCCGTTCTGCTGGCTCAGCTCTTCGCGGTTGTCCACATAGAGCTCAAGATGTCCTTCACCGATGGCGGACATCCGCGCACCGACAAGTTTTGTAAATGGCTGTCCAAGAACTGTGGTGGCAACGCGGCGGAGGTTGTTGGAGAGCGTGCCTGTGTCGAGAGGTTGAATGGTCATGCGTCATGGTGTCCCGCATCGAGGTGGTTGCGGGCATAACGTCTATCTCGGGAATGCGGGGTGCAACGGGTGTCCGGCGCAACGCATTTTGCGTGTCCGGGTGCGGACAAGGCGCACGCTGCGTCGCGGCCTGGAGTGCCAGAAACCGCAACGCAGTTTGCATATCGTCGATTTACCTACCTGAAGCCACCAAGCTCGGTCTGGGTGGCCCGGCGGACGGTGTCTTCTTCTTCAATCTGGACGGCATAGGGCGCGAGTGGGAATGCGCCTGCATCATCGGCTGCGAAATAGCAGGTGATCCTGCCGTTCAGAACGGCCCCGTCCGGTGGCCCGGGCGGCAAGACGCGCTCATAGGGCATGGCAATTTCAAGGGTGCTGCCAAAGGCGTCCCCGTAGCGCTCATCTTTTACATAGGTCTGGCGGGCGCCGCGGATCATCAGGGCTTCGTCCGGATCCACCCCGGGGGGGACGCCAAAGAGATTTTCGAATCCCTGCTGGCAGACCTGCACGTGCGGGCCTGAGAGGGTGGTGAGGTCCGGGTCCACGATGAGGTTCACGATCTTTTCCTGCGCGATTGCCGGAAAGGCCGCGACAGAAATAGCGGCGCCAAGTGCGCCTACAACAAGGGGCCGGGTAAGACGAGCCATGGGTAAACCTCTCTACATAAACAAATAAATCGAGCAGCACGCCGCTTTCAGGACGGTCCGCAAACCGTTTGGGAGCTGGATACTGGCGGTCATTCGTGTCCAGAAATTGTCGCCCGCCGTTGGGGAAATGGGGCAGGTCATTCCTCTCGCACCTCCTGAAAAACGCGGTTTTCCCGCCTTTGGTTCCCTGCGACCGGGGGATTTTTGGTCACGGGCGGTTTGCCTCGCGAGGGCACCCGCGATAAGTAACCTCCCAAAGGGGTTTTCCCTCGGGATTCCAAGGTTTTTGAGAGGCATTCGCAAATGGCGGACACACAGGTGGAGCCGGCGCTGAGAGAGCGGCCGATGTCGCCGCATCTGGGCATCTACACACCGTTGATGTCGATGATGATGTCGATTGTGCACCGGATAACGGGCGTCGCGCTGTTCTTCGGAACCGTCCTGCTGGCCTGGTGGCTGGCAGCTGCCGCTATCGGCCCGGAGGCCTATGCCACCTTTATGGCGCTGGCTGACAGCACTGTCGGTCGCCTTGTGCTCTTTGGGTACACATGGGCGCTGATCCATCACATGCTGGGTGGCCTTCGCCACTTCATCTGGGACACGGGGCGTGGCTTTACTCTCGGCATGGTTGATCTGATGGCCTGGGGCACTTTGATCCTGTCTGTGTCGCTGACGCTGGTGATCTGGTTTGCGACCTTCCGCATGATGGGAGCGATGTAATGAGCGATCTTCGTACACCCCGCGCCAAAGTTCGCGGACTTGGCTCTGCCAAAGACGGTACCGGCCACTTCATCGCACAGCGCGTGACCGCCATTGCCATGGTGCCGCTGGGCATTGCACTGGTTGCGGCCATCATTTCCCAGCTTGGCGCCGAGCATGAAAGCTTTAAGTCATTCTTGGGCAACCCGTTGATTGCAGTTGTCTTCCTGCTGCTGATCTTCACGGGCACCTATCACATGCGTCTTGGAATGCAGGTGGTCATTGAAGACTACGTGCACACTGAAG
>JBCBUN010000080.1:0-7173 GCA_039818145.1 Pseudomonadota bacterium | reverse complement strand
TGATTGGTTTGTCGTGCCGCCCAAGCTGTTTCCAGGTCAGGATATCGACGAGTTCCGCAATGGTTCCGATACCACCGGGCAGGACGAAAAAGGCGTCCGCCTTGGCGGCCATCTTCTGCATCCGGTCGTGGAGGTTTTCGGTGATTTCCAGATTGCCCGGTGCGTCCTTCATGACTTCCGGGACGGTCAGAAACTCAGGAATAATGCCGTCCACCTCGCCGCCATGATCATCAACAGCCCGCGCCAGGATGCCCATCAGGCCAATGCCGCCGCCGCCGTAAACAAGTTTGATGTCGTTATTGGCAAGCAGGACGCCCAGGTCATGAGCCGCTTGTGCATAGGCGGGATTGTCTCCTGCTGCACTGCCACAAAAAACGGTAATAGAACGCGGTATGTTCGTCACGGAGTGCATATATCCTGCAATGCAGCAATTAACGCAAAAATCGGTTAAAAGCGGACGCGGTCGCGTCGATGCCATATTCTCAGGATACGAAATTTCTGCGCAAGGGGTGCGGTTGCAAATGTGCGACGCGCAAGATTAGGGAGCCGGCGACATGTCGCGAGGCATTGCCATCATCGGCGGGTTGGCAGCCGCACTTGTGGTTCTGGGCCTGGCCTATTTTTTCCTGTTTGCAGGCGACGCATCTGATCCGACGCTGACGGACGACACAGCGGTTGAAACCGGTGAGACCGAGTCGACTGATGCAACACCGCCTGAAGCAATTGAGCCCGAAGGTCCCTCCTTTGACATCGTCCGTGTTGAGCGCGATGGCCAGACCGTCGCTGCCGGGCGTGCGGAACCCGGCTCGAAAATCCGATTGATCGACAACGGTACGGTGATTGCCGAAGCGGAAGCCGACAGCCGCGGCGAGTGGGTGATCGTTCTCGATGACCCCCTGCCAACCGGCGACCGCCAGTTGCGATTGGAAGCAGAGCTGCCCGATGGCACGTTGCTGAACTCGGAACAGGTGGTCTCCATCTCTGTGCCCGAAGACCCCAAGGCCGAGGCCCTGGTGGTGCTGCAGAAGCCGGATGAACCCAGCAAGGTGCTGCAGGGAACCGGCGTCGCAGCCAATGGCGGTGCGCTGACCCTTGATACGGTGGATTACGGCGAAGGCGGCGACGTCATCTTCTCCGGCCGCGCACCGGTCGACAGCAATGTACGCATCTATGTGGACAACAAGGCTGCGGGCGATGCGACCGCAGACGCAAAAGGCCGCTGGGTGGTCACAGCCACACATCCGATTGAGCCCGGCGTCCATGAACTGCGCGTTGACCAGATCGACGCCCAGGGCATGGTGCTGGCACGCCTTGAAGCCCCGTTTGAACGCGCGACGCCGGAAGAGGTCGCTATGGTTCTCCAGGACGGCAAGGTCGTGATTCAGCCCGGCAACAATCTGTGGAACATTGCCCAGAAGCTGTATGGATCCGGCTACCAGTACACGGTGATTTATCAGGCCAATCGCGCTGATATCAGCGACCCGAACCTGATTTATCCCGGTCAGGTCTTTGAAACGCCGGGCTACACCCAATAGCTGCAGCCGACCAAAACCTTGTCTTAGATGAGGGAATGGCTATGTAAGGTGGTACTTAAACCGCCACGCGCCGGTGGTTTTGGGGCATAAGAGGGCACGCACGTTGCAGGCCGTCGCCTCATCTATTCCCGGGAGCTCCCATGTCACCACGCTTCGGCACAGCCGCCGGTCAGCAAACGACGCTCGACGTCGATCGCCGGAGCAACCGCGAAGCGATCCGCGACCTGCTGCCTTTCCTGTGGCCCAAGGGCCGTCCGGACCTTAAAGGCCGCGTTGTGCTTGCGATGATCGCGCTGGTGCTTGCCAAGGCCGTGACGCTTTACATGCCGTTCCTCTATGGCGCTGCGGTGGATGCGCTGGACCAGGAAAATCCACAGCAGATCGTCATCACAACAGTTGTGTTCCTCATCGGTGCCTATGGCATTGCCCGCATACTGATGATTGGTCTGGCTCAATTGCGCGATGGTCTGTTCGCCCGTGTCGGCCAGCATGCGGTCAGAGCCGTGGGTCTTCGTACCTTCCGGCATCTCCATGCCCTTTCGCTTCGCTTTCATCTCACCCGACGTACCGGCGGCCTTAGCCGCGTGATCGAACGGGGTGTGAAAGCCATCGAGTTCCTCCTGCGCTTCACCCTGTTCAACATTGGCCCGACGCTGCTTGAGCTGATTTTGGTGGCCGGCATCTTCTGGTGGAACTTTGGCATCTGGTTCGCGGTCGTCACCCTGGCCACCGTCGGCAGCTACATCATTTTTACATTCAAAGTGACGGAGTGGCGCATCGGCTTCATCCGCTCCATGAACCAGTCCGACGAACGCGCCCACTCAAAGGCCATAGACAGCCTGCTCAACTTTGAAACCGTGAAGTATTTCGGCAACGAAGCCCATGAGTCGGAGCGCTTCGATCGCTCCATGGCACGGTATGAAGACGCTGCTGTCCGCTCGACGAAATCGCTCTCATGGCTCAATGCCGGTCAGGCAGCGATCTTCGCGGTCGGCCTGTCTGTGTTGATGATCATGGCGGCAACCGGCGTCAAGAATGGCACCATGACCCTGGGTGACTTTGTGCTGGTCAACGCCATGCTGATCCAGCTCTACCAGCCGCTCAATCTGCTCGGTTTCGTTTACCGCGAAATCAAGCAGGCACTGGTGGATATGGAGACCATGTTCGCCCTGCTCGGCGTCGGTGCCGAGATTGAAGACAAGCCGGACGCCAAACCGCTGGCCGCCAAGAGCGCTGCGGCATCAAGCTGCGAAATCCGGTTTGAGAATGTCGACTTTGCCTATGACCCCGAGCGCAAGATCCTCAAGGGCGTGGACTTCACCGTGCCTGCCGGGCGCATGGTTGCCATTGTCGGCCCGTCGGGGGCGGGCAAGTCCACCATCTCGCGGCTTTTGTTCCGCTTCTATGACGCAACCGCCGGCCGCATTCTGATTGACGGTCAGGACATCCGTGACGTGACCCAGGACAGCGTCCGCCAGGCAATCGGCATCGTTCCCCAGGACACCGTTCTGTTCAACGACTCGATCCGCTACAACATCCGCTATGGCCGTCCGGACGCGACGGATGCTGAGGTGGAAGAAGCCGCCCGCATGGCGCAGATCCATGATTTCATCGCAGGACTGCCCGAGGGCTACGACAGCCAGGTCGGCGAGCGCGGCCTCAAACTGTCCGGCGGTGAAAAGCAGCGCGTTGCCATTGCCCGCACGCTCCTCAAGAACCCGCCAATTCTCCTGCTGGACGAAGCAACCTCCGCGTTGGACACCCACACGGAGAAGGAAATCCAGGCGTCGCTCTCCATCGTGTCTCGGGACCGAACCAGCCTCGTCATTGCGCACCGGCTTTCGACCGTGGTGGATGCAGACGAGATCATCGTGCTCGACCATGGCAAAATCTGCGAGCGCGGCACGCACCGCGAGCTGCTGGCCAAGGATGGTGCTTATGCGGCCATGTGGCAGCGTCAGCAGGAAGCCCAGCGCGCAGAGGAAATTCTCAAGGAAGTGGCCGAAACCGAGGGCGCTTTGGTGGCCGATGCCGTGGGCGACGAGGGCCTGGTTCCCGCCAAGTAGTCGCCCGCGTAATCTCACGCCACATGCTATGTTCTGCTCCGGACAAGACAGGAGTGAGCATGAGAACGGCCAGGTGCCAGTGTGGCGCGCTTTCAGCAAAAACCCGCGGTGAACCGGCAGGCGTTGTCGCCTGTCATTGTTCAGACTGTCAGCGCCGGAGTGGGTCGGTGTTTGGCATAGGGGCCTACTATCTGGAAGCTGATGTGGAAATCACCGGGGAGGCAACAGCCTTCTCCCGGCCGACCGCCATCGGCAATCAATTCCACGAGCGCTTTTGCCCGAAATGCGGTACAACCCTTTACTGGTGGTCTGACAAAAACGCCGGTCTCATGGGTATAGCCGTTGGCGCATTCGCCGACCCAGCTTTCCCGAAACCACAAAGGTCAGTGTGGGAACAATCCTGCCATGACTGGGTGGATTTGAGTGTGGCTCAGGAGCACTTTGACCAGGGCAGACCTTAGTAACAGTTGGTTTGGAAGGATTTGTGGTTCTCATGCGCGATCTCTTGGCATTTGTTCCGCCCATGCACCCGGAAGGTCGGCGCTTTGTGCTCATCTTCGCAGCCATCACACTTGTGCTGTTTTGGGTTTGGCAACCTCTGGGGTGGATTGGTGTCATCGCCACAGTCTGGTGCGCGTGGTTTTTCCGTGATCCTGAACGGGTGACGCCGGACCGTCCCGGTCTTGTCATCGCGCCCGCGGACGGCGTCATCAACATGATTGCCGAGGCAGTGCCGCCGCCGGAAATGGGGTTGGGCGACGAACCCCTGACCCGCATCAGCGTCTTCATGAATGTCTTCAACGTTCACATCATTCGCTCCCCGGTGGAAGCTGCTGCGATCCGTACCGCCTATCGCCCCGGCAAGTTCTTTGATGCGTCTTTGGACAAGGCATCAGAGGAAAACGAGCGGTCTTCCGTGCTCCTGCGTACAGGCGGGGGTCGTGAATACTGCGTTGTGATGGTTGCAGGCCTTGTGGCGCGCCGCATTCTTCCGTTCGTCAATCAGGATGATCACCTGGAGGCGGGCGACCGCATCGGCCTCATTCGTTTTGGCAGCCGTGTGGATGTGTATCTGCCCAAGGGGCTGGACCCGTTAGTGAGCGTCGGTCAGACCAGCGTCGGTGGTGAAACCGTGCTGGCAGATCATCACGTGCATGACGACCATCGTCCCGGACGTCGCTCATGACCAAAGACCACGAGTCGGCACCATCGAAGATTGAGGACAAGCTGACCGGCAAGTCCCTGCGTGGCCGCATGCGCCGTTCAGGCGAAAAGCGCCAGCAGGCCCCCTTGCGCAATCTTCTGCCCAATGTGCTGACCGTGCTTGCCCTGTGTGCGGGCCTCACCGCCATTCGATTTGGATTGGAAGGCCGCTACGAGTTTGCGGTGTACGCAATTCTCGTGGCCGCGTTGCTGGATGCCCTGGACGGGCGGCTTGCCCGCATGCTCAAGGCACAATCAAGCTTTGGGGCTGAATTGGATTCGCTCGCCGATTTTTTCAACTTCGGCGTAGCTCCTGTCCTGATCCTCTACACTTGGAGCCTCGACGCGCTGGGTGGGCTTGGCTGGGTTGCCGTCCTTGGCTATTCGGTCGCATGCGCTCTGCGCCTTGCCCGTTTCAACGTAGCGTCCGAGGACCCGGATCGCCCGTCATGGGCGAACGCCTTTTTTGTCGGCGTGCCGGCTCCGGCAGCAGCCGGACTGGTCATGCTGCCGCTCTATATGGATTTCACGCAGTTCACGACGTTCAACACATGGCCATCGCTGGTGGCGGTTCACATCGGTGTCGTGGCCTTCTTGATGGTCAGCCGCCTGCCGACTTTCTCCGGCAAGCATCTAAGGTTGTCCACCCGTCGCGATAAGGCGCTTCCCTTTTTGCTCGGTGTGGCCTTGGTGGCGGCTCTTGCCGTCAGCTACCCATGGATGACGGTTATCGGCATTACGGCTCTCTACGCCGTGTCCTTGCCGCTGGCCTTCTGGCGGCACCGCGTGCTCGAGAAGCGCACGCAGATAGCGCGCGCTTCCCGGGATCGCAGTTTGGATGAGCAGGCCGGCGAATAGCCCCTGAGGTTTACTCGGCCGCTCCACCATATCGCCGCTCACGCAGTGAGCGTCGGCGAAGCAGGTTCTCAGCTGTCTCACGAATGTTCCACGAGCTTTCACGGATCACGGTGGGCGCAGCCAGCATGACCGGTGTCACCACCAGCGTCAGCAGGGTCGCAAAGCTGAGGCCCGAGATGATCGCCGTGGACAACTGAACCCACCATACAGCCACAGGACCGCCATAGGTGACGCTTCTGTCGAAGAAGCCCACATTGATCTGTGTTGCCATGGGCAACAGACCGCAGATGGTGGTGATTGTGGTGAGCAGCACGGGCCGCAGACGCTGGCCTGCAGTACGTAGCACAGCTTCAACCGGTGACATGCCGCGGGCCAGCAGCCCCTGGAATGTGTCGATGAGCACGATGTTGTTGTTCACCACAATACCGGCCAGAGCCACAATACCCGTGCCCGTCATGATGACCGAGAACGTGTGACCCGTAATCACCATGCCCAACAGCACACCCATGGTGGACATGATCACCGCGGAAAGCGTCAGCACCGAGTGATAGAACGAGTTGAACTGCGTCAGCAGGATGATGAACATCAAGAACAGGGACGCAATCATGGCATTGCCCAGGAAGGCAGCTGATTCAGCCTGGTTCTCGTCAGCACCACGGAAGCGCACATTGACCCGTGGGTCGATATTGGCTTCGTCCGCAATCCACGCCTTGAGTTCTGTCACCTTGTCATCTGCCAGCACGCCGTTGGTGGTGTTGGCTTTCACGTCCATAACCTGAATGCCGTCAATCCGGGTGATTTCGTTCACCTGGCGCGCCGGCTCGCGGGTAATGAAGTTGGAGAGCGGCACCAGACCATTGGGCGTCCGCAGACGCAGCTGATCCAACTGGTCAATGGACCGGTCGGTGACAGGAAAACGCGCACGGATGTCCACTTCATCGTCCGCGTCGTCCGGGCGGTATGTCCCGACAAGAATACCGTTGGTCACCATTTGAACCGTGGCACCGATGGCTGCAACGTCGGCGCCAAAGCGGCCGGCCTGTTCACGGTCGATTTTCAGAACCCACTCAATGCCCGGAAGGGGGAGCGAGTCTTCAATGTCGATGATGTCCGCAACATTATTCGCGAAGTGATCCCTGACCTTCTCGGTCATGGCCCGTAGGGCCACCGGGTCACGCGACGACAGCTGAATCTGCACGTCCTTACCCGTGGGAGGTCCGTCTTCGCGTTTGCGCACTTCCACATTGATGCCCGGCAGATTGATCGTCCGCTCACGGATTTCATCAAGAATGATCGCGCCCGGGCGTCGTTCTTCATATGGCGCCAATTCAATGGAAATCCGGCCGATCATGTCGGCAGGCGCATCACCGCCCTGGCCCGGGCCGCCCTGGCCTGGTCCTGTTTGAGCAAAGACGGATGCAACACCGGCGACATCAAGGACGATGGTCTCGACCTCATTTACGAGCTTCAGCATCTCTTCGGTAGAGAGGTTGCCGCGCGCGCTGACAAGA
>JBCBUN010000079.1:0-7223 GCA_039818145.1 Pseudomonadota bacterium | reverse complement strand
GCAGCTCCTGAAGGTCAGGCGCCAGTGTCTTGGCGACCTCTGGCGGGCAGGAGAGATACTGGTTCTCTTCGGTTCTGAGCCACCCCAGACAGTAAGTGATGTTCATTCCCACCCGCGGCGCCTGCGACTTGTTTTCACCGCCACTGTGAATGACCGACCCCGTATACAGCAGCACCGAGCCGCGTGGCATGACGGCCTGACAGACCTCGTGCGGTTCAGCCTGACGCTTCTCGTCCCATTTGTGACTGCCCGGAACGACCTGCGTCGCACCGTTCTCTTCGGTGAAATCCGTCAGTGCCCAGATGGTATTGAACTGCGGCTCAATGTCCGGCAGGTAGCCACCCCAGGCCAGCTTGTCGCGATGCAGCGGCTGCTTGCCCTGCCCTGGCAAAAGCCGGATCAACTGTGTGAGGTGCAGCTGGATACGGTCACAATAGGGCAGCAGAAAATTGTTGGCAGCTTCCAGTACCGTTGCATTCATCACCGCCTCGCGACATGCCGGAGACCGGGACACAAGCGCGCCCGTCCGCGTCGTGTTGTGACCGGTGAACGCGTCATTACCCTTGGCGGACGCATCCATCAGTGGCTGTGTCTCCGCATCAATGCGCGCAAACAGGGCGTCGTCCAGGGCACCCGTCAGGATCATTGCCCCGTCGCGGTCCATGATCTTGGCGATGTCTTCCTGCGACGCCGTGGCCGGCAGGCTTGTCAGTTGAGGCATGGGTAGCTCCCTGTCAGTTCGCATTGTTTGAAGTGTGCGCCGCCATCAGCGGCAAAATCAGAGCGGAAATCGTCTTGCGCATGCGCGTCATGTCCCAGGCGTCCGGCTCCATCGCGACCCGCACCGCGATGCCATCAACGCCGGCAATCATGGCGTCGGCAACAGTCTGCGGATCCGTGACGCCGCCGGCCTCAAGTTCAAGACGCAATGAATGGGCAAGCGCCTCATACCCGGCGCGATGCCGCTCCCGAAACGCCGCATCGCTGACGCCGCGTCCCCAGAACTGCAGGAACACCCGCCACTCACGCGCCGTCTCCTCGTTATGGGGCAGATAGGTCATAGCCCGGTCCACGGCATCCATGCCGCGGGTCTGCTCAAGGCGTTCAGCGTTGCGCAGGCCAACCTGCTCAAATGCCGCCAGAAGCACGTCGTCCTTGTTGTTGAGGTAATGGACTACAGCCCCGGTGGTCAGCTTGGCCTCGCGGGCCACATCAATGAGCCGGACGCTGTCGAGCCCATGGGTATCGATGGCGACAACAGCCGCTTCGGCAAGCTGGGAACGGCGCTGATCATGGTCTACCTGTTTTGGCATAATGGTGATTATATAAAAAACACATCCGCTGGCAAGCCTCTCAAACGCAAGCGGGCCGATCCTGACACCTCAGAACCGGCCCACCTGATGTTGCTGACGGCTGGTACTGCCTAAGCAGCCTTCGCCAGATACTTCGTATTCAGCAGCTCGGCGATCTGTACCGCATTGAGCGCTGCGCCTTTGCGTAGATTGTCAGAGACAACCCACAGGGCCAGACCATTATCCACGGTCGGGTCCGTGCGGATACGGCTGACGAAGGTCGCAAAGTCACCCACGCACTCAACCGGCGTCACATAGCCACCGTCTTCACGCTTATCCACCACCAGCACGCCGGGGGCCTCACGCAGAATGTTGCGTGCTTCCTTGTCGGAGATCGGCTTGGCAAACTCGATGTGCACTGCTTCGCCATGCCCCACAAATACCGGCACACGCACGGATGTGGCCGTCAGCTTGATCTTGGGATCAAGGATCTTCTTGGTCTCGACAGTCATCTTCCACTCTTCAGTGGTGTAGCCGTCATCCATGAAGTCGCCCCCATGGGGGATCACGTTGAACGCGATCTGCTTGGGATAGATCGACTTTTCAATGGGATCGTTCACAAACACGGCACGGGTCTGGTTGAACAGCTCATCCATGGCGTCCTTGCCGGTGCCGGAAACCGACTGATAGGTCGAGACCACCACGCGCTCGATCTGGGCAGCGTCATGCAGCGGCTTCAATGCCACCACCAGCTGCGCCGTTGAGCAGTTGGGATTGGCGATGATGTTCTTCTTGGTGTAGCCCGCAATCGCATCCGCATTCACTTCCGGCACGATCAGCGGAATGTCCGGGTCCGTCCGCCAGGTGGAGGAGTTGTCGATGACGACCGCACCCTGCTTGGCAATCTTGGGAGACCATTCCTTCGACACACCGCCGCCCGCCGACATCATCACAATGTCGGTGTCGGAAAAATCGAAGTTCTCCAGCGCCTGGCACTTCAGCGTCTTGTCGCCATAGGACACTTCCTTGCCCTGGCTGCGGCGCGAGGCAATGGCCACGACTTCCGTCGCTGGAAACTGACGCTCCTCAAGAATATTGAGCATCTCATGCCCCACATTCCCCGTGGCGCCCACAACTGCAACTTTCAAACCCATCGGTCCTGTTCCTTAACGTCTCTGCCTCTTCTGCGCCCGCCTGCAAAACAGGCAAAGCCTCAACTCGTCTGCTCTTGCCTCAAGAGCCGGCAGAAGAGAGGACAAGCGGCGCGAGGGGCAGGATCAGACGGTGATTGCCGTCTTTTTGGTGGTCGGAGTGGTGGTGGTGGCCGGCGAACACGCGCAATCGCCCGCAAGACACATGTCCCGCGCGGTCAAAAACTCAGGGCTCGTCACATACTTGGCCATCAAGGTCCAAATTCCATCAGTTTCCGGCGCTTATATGTCACCGGCCCTGTGCCACGTCAACGGGGTCAGATTAATGCGGCCGCGTACCCACCGCCTTGTATGCGCCAGCAGTCCCGAGCCCGAGCTTGCGGACCGTGCGCTCAAACCCGAAACTGAAAGCACCGCGAATTTCCTGGTTCAGGGTTTCCATTTCCTGAGGCGTATAGCTGCCTACGTCATATTTGAATGGCACCGCCGATTCCAAGCATGACCCATCCCATGAATTGAATCCCCATTCCCAGGCCAGCCGTTCGCCGGACGCCACGTCCAGCACCTGAACGATCGTCTGTTGGTAGATGCAGTCATGGGTCAGTCCGAAAGTCAGCTTGCGGAACACTCCATAGCCCGGCTCCATAAATGGCTGGTTGGAGTAGGAGGCAGGCAGAATAAGCGCCACCGTGTCAAAGCCCTGTTCCTTTGCGGCAGCCAGCAACTTTGCCTGATTGTCCCAGAATTGACTGCGGTCCAACCCTGTCACATCAACGACCCCGGCACTGGAAACCTTGGGCGATGCCTCAAGCATGGACACCATTTCTTTCTCGGCAAATAACCGCATCTCCCATTCCGGCACCGCGCGCGTTGCGCGTGCATTCTCAAACACAATTGTGCCGATGAAGATATGGTTCATCTCATCGCCAAGCGCGGAGGCAACACCGATCCGCGAGATCCCCGCCGCGTCAGTGCTGTCTACCGTGCGGTCGAGCGTTGCACACCCCGCCAGAACCGTCGCGCCCGCCGCAGCGATCAACAATCTCAAGCCATCCATTTACACAACTCCCGCCAAAATCCCTGTCGCGCAGATCAGCACAGCCGGCCAGGCATGGCCAGCCGCCAATCAGGCCCCGCACACATATCCTGCATGACTGCGGCAACCATGATACGCTCACCGGGCGCGGGGGTGGATAAGGTTGTGGTCCAAGGAGATGACCTGATGACACCATCAAAACCAGGCAGTCTGGCCCTCATCTGTACGCTGGGCCTGGCGCTGTCAGCCTGTGCCGGCGACCGCTCAGAGCAGATCGCCGCACAAAATGAAATCGACCATCAAAACTGCCTCGAGCTGGGATTCGAGGAAGGCACCGAAGCCTATGGCAACTGCCGCCTGAAACTGCGCGAAATCCGGGCTGCTGAAAGTCAGCGCGACAGCGGCGGCAATTTCGGTGTCGGTATCGGCATTGGCATCGGGCTATAGGGGCGGCCATGAAACGAGCTCTGACCAGCCCATTTCTCGTTCTCGGCCTGGCGCTTGGCCTGTCTGCCTGCGCCACCGCGGAAGACCGGGCGGCACGTGCCCAGGCCCAGCTCACCGCCGACAAGACGGAATGCCAGAGCCTCGGCTTCAAACCGGACACCGAGGCCTTCAGCAACTGCCTGCTCAAGCTGCGCGAAATCCGCGCCGAGGAAGCTGCCGCCCTTGAACAACGCCGCGCCAACAACCGCGCCATCTGGGGACCAGACTGGCCGTGGTACTACAACCGCGGATACCGCAACCGCCACTGGTAGATGCCCAATGGCTGCAAAAACGCGACCTAGGTGTTGGCCATCTCTTCAACAACCGCGCGGCCCATCTGCGACGTGGATACCTTGGTCATGCCGTCCTGCATGATGTCGCCGGTGCGCAGACCCTTGTCCAGCACGGACGTAATCGCGCCTTCCAGCTTGTCGGCCACCTCACCCATGTTGAACGAATACCGAAGACACATGGCCAGGCTCGACAGCATGGCGATGGGGTTGGCAATGCCGTTGCCGGCAATGTCAGGCGCTGACCCGTGCACCGGCTCGTAAAGCGACTTGCGCTTGCCGTTGGCATCCGCCGCACCCAGCGACGCGGACGGCAACATGCCGAGCGAGCCCGTGAGCATGGCCGCCACATCCGACAGCATGTCGCCGAACAGATTGTCCGTGACGATCACGTCAAACTGCTTGGGCGCGCGCACCAGCTGCATGCCGCCTGCATCTGCCAGCATGTGGGTGAGCTCCACATCCTGGTAGTCCCGCTTGTGTACGTCCGTCACCACTTCGTTCCACAGTACGCCGGACTTCATGACGTTGCGCTTCTCCATGGAGCAGACGCGATTGTCGCGCGTGCGCGCCAGATCAAACGCCGCCGCTGCAATGCGCTCGATCTCGTAGGTGTCATAAACCTGCGTGTCGATGCCGCGCCGCTGGCCGTTCTCAAGCTCGATGATTTCCTTGGGCTCACCAAAGTACACACCGCCCGTCAGCTCACGAACGATGAGAATGTCGAGACCTTCAACCAGTTCCTTTTTGAGCGAGGAGGCTTCCGCCAACGCACCAAAGCAGATGGCGGGACGAAGGTTTGCAAACAGTTCCATGTCCTTGCGCAGCCGCAGAAGACCCGCTTCCGGCCGCACGTCGTAAGGCACGTCGTCCCACTTGGGGCCGCCGACGGCACCAAACAGCACCGCGTCCGCCGCCATGGCGCGCGCCATGTCATCTTCGGAGATCGACAACCCGTGCGCGTCATAGGCCGCGCCGCCCACAAGCCCCTCTTCCACCTCGAAAGAGGTCAGGCCCTCACCATTCATCCACTCAATGGCGCGGCGCACTTCGCCCATGACTTCAGGGCCAATGCCGTCGCCGGGCAGAAGGAGGATTTTCTGGGTCGCCATGGAACTATGTCTCCGCACTAGAACTTTCGTGTGTCTTTGGCCGGGTTCCTAGCAGGGACCCGGAAGCAAGGCCAGCCCCGAAGGGACAAGCTCAAATGACGGGGCAAGCCCAAGTTCCTCACGACCAGGAGGCCGCAAGGGAAAGATGGGATGGCAGGAGCACCGCCCGAAGGCAGCATGTCCGTGTCTGATGCATTCAACGCACACAAGCGCGTCCGGCTACCTGATGGCAGCGCTCCTGCGCGGATGGTCTTCGGCGCCGACCGTCTCCACCGGTGAGCCCGGGTGTTACCCGGTGACCCGCCCGATGCTGCTTTTGTACCGAACTATCCCTCGTATGAGACACGAGGACCGCCGGGGCCCGCGAGGACGCGCAGGCCAGCAGGGCCGTCACCGCCATATCGCCGAAGTCCGTTACCCTTCAGCACGCCCGATGACATCCCGCCCGTGTCCCTGTTGGGCAGTCATCACCACGCTCCATGGCATCCGCCCTCCCACCCAGCACCCGGACGGTCCGGACTGCCCAAAAGCAGGAGGCATGCGTGCAGTATGAGGCCCCGCAAGAGACCGGGGATAAGTTTTTGAAATTTTTTCAGGAGCAGTGCTAAAGCGCGCCTTTTTCCAGTCCCAGCGCCATGGCAATGCGGTCCAGCGCGTGCTCTTCCTGCGGAGAAATTGCCTGATCCGCAATCACCGCTACCCGCGCGGCATGCTTCACGGCTCGTTTTTCCACGTCTTTGTCTTTGACAGACGCAACAGAGACCAGCACATCCAGCGTCGTGGCTTCATAGTCTTCCGAAAACGCCGTCATCAGCTCCGCCATCTCGGCATTGAGCGCCGCCTGATCAAACCGCGTGAACGCCTCATCCGCGGCCAGCTCACTTGTCAATCGCCCTTCCTCAACCGGTGCAAACTGGCCATCGGAATAGGCGACCATCAGATACGCCCCACAAATGGCGTGAATGGCGATCTCCGCCTGCGATTTGATGCCGGGTTTGTCGAATGAGGTCATGTTTACACCTTGAATAGAGTACCGCCTGCCGTGCGTTGTGCACTCATCCGCCTTGAAACCCACAGCCGATTTTCACACACACGCTCTAGTCCAACGGGACGCCGACTTCGGCGCAGGTCGCGCGGGGCATGTCTGTTTCAGGCCGCCCAACATAGTTGCCGGACCGGTTTGCGCCTTCGCAAGCACGCTGAATCTCCTGCCGACTCTCATCTGCTCGCCCAAGCTCATCAAGCAATCCGGCACGCATGAACCGGAGTCCGTAGATTTCAGGGTCCAGCTCGAGTGCCGCATCAAACTGCGCCAGGGCATCCAGATACCGATTTTGCCGCATCAGGAACAGCCCATAGTTCCGGTGAACAGTATAGGTGAGTATCGGACTGCTGATCGCTCGCTGGAACAACCCGTAAGCCTCGTCAGTCGATCCGCCACGTTGCAGCACGACGACTGCCATGCCCGCATAGGCTTCACCGTGAGCCGGGTCGAGCAGATAAGCCTGATTGAAACGCTTCATCGACGTAGCAAGGTCGCCTCTCCCGAAATACGTCCAACCAAGCGCGATCGCTTTAAGCGTGCTTGCCTCAAGAGAGCCATCAGACGAGTCCCGTGCCTTCTCCATAAACTCGGCGTCGGCGGCCAGCTGAGCATTCGTCTTGGGTGCGTCATAGCCGTACATAGGTTGCTCGTTCAGCGGCCGCTCAGCCCGCGCCTCCGTAATCCCAGCAACGAGAAGTAGCGCCAAACATAAACCCGAGGCCGCCAACAGCCACTCTCGCCAGATCACGACTCCTTGCAACGTTCCAACTCCTCACCCCTCATGTTCAACAGCCTCAAAAACAATCATCAT
>JBCBUN010000078.1:0-7259 GCA_039818145.1 Pseudomonadota bacterium | reverse complement strand
GTGTCGAAAAAGGTAATGCCAAGGTCCAGCGCCTTGAGCAGTGTTGCTTCTGATTCAGCCAGGTCTGCCTCGCCATAGGATTGCGACATCCCCATACAGCCAAGCCCCTGTGCGGAGACCTCCAGCGAAGTGCCAAGTGTGCGTCTGTTCATGAGCCCCATTCCTATAAAATGACCAAAGGTCAGTTGATTAAGAAATAGGGGCTGCGCCGTATCGATGCAAGGCCGCACCGTTCTCGGTCAGCCAGATTTTTGCGCGCTCAATGTCATCGATGCGGGTTTTCACAAGCTTCCAGAAGTTTGGCCCGTGATTGTGCTCAATCAGATGGGCCGCTTCATGGGCTGCCACATAGTCCAGCGCGTAGGGCGGCGCGAATATCAGCCGCCAGGAATAGTTGATGACGCGACTGGTGGAACAAGACCCCCACCGGCTGGCTGTATCGCGCAGGGTGATGCGCGCCGGCGATGTGCCGTAGGCAGCCGCGTGGGCAAGCGTGGCGTCTTCCAGGTCACGTCGCGCCTCGCGTTTCAGCCAGTCGGTCACCCGTCGGTTGATGTGAGCTGCGTCACCTGAAATAAGCAGGCGCGCGGGACCGTCATTGTTGGCAAAAAGCGGCAAGTCAGGATCAGCGTTGATCTGCGGTCCTTCAATGCGAACCGGTGCACGAGCGCGCCCATCGCGGTCATGCACAATGACGTGCGGCTCGCCCCGCACAGGAATGATTGCGCCGTCCACGAAGGGCACTGGTTCCGGTAGATCCTCCAACCGTTCTGCAACCCAGGCTTCGTGCTTTTGCGCGAAGGCAAGGGCTTTGGAGAAGCCGCGAATGGATGGGCTGGTAATCGTGACCTCCCGCCGAACCGGGTCGACCTTGAGGATCATGCGCCGCGCTCGCTTGTTGGCCTTGAGCACAACGCCGACTTCACGGCCTGCCACCATCATGGTGGCCCGCTGGGTCGTATCGCTTTTGGTCACTTGCTTGTTCATGCGCGCGTTGCAGGTATGGTCAGGTCGAATCGCCTCAGTTTAAGAGATCACCATGACCATGCCACGCTTTCACCTTGCCTTCCCGGTTGATGATCTGTCGCGCGCGCGCGCGTTTTACGGGGTGCTGCTAGGCTGTGCCGAGGGCAGATCCTCGGACAGCTGGGTGGATTTTGATTTTCATGGCCATCAGATTGTCGCGCATCTGGCCCCTGAAGAGGCGGGCCGTGCGGCCACCAATGCGGTTGACGGCGACAATGTGCCGGTACGCCACTTCGGCCTCATCCTTGCGTGGGATCAATGGGAAGGTCTGTCTGCGAGGCTTAAGCAGGCCAACACAGATTTTATTATTGAGCCGCACATCCGCTTCAAAGGTCAGCCCGGTGAACAGGCGACCATGTTCTTCCTTGATCCCGCAGGCAACGCGCTGGAGTTCAAGGCCTTCCGTGAGGACGCGGACATTTTTGCAAAATAGGCAGCCGCGCTAGGCACCCGCGTCCCTAGAGATACTGGCGCAACCGTGCTGCCATCCGGTCCGGCAGTGTTTCGTGAGTGAAGTTGGCCAGGAAGGTGTTGTCTTCGCTCATCAGATAAACAACGGACGAGTGGTCCATGGTGTAACCCGCACTTGAAGAGGCGTCCTCCACCTTGCGGAAATACACCTTGTAGGCCTTGGCTGCCGCCTCAATCTGTTCCGGCGTGCCGGTGAGACCGATGAAATTCTCGCCGAAATGCTCAACATAGGCGGCCATGGTTTCCGGGTCGTCCCGCTCCGGGTCTACCGTCACGAAAATCGGCGTAAACGCGTCAGCGTCATCGCCCAGCTCTTCCAGCGCCACCGACATCACCTGAAGCGCGGTCGGGCAGACATCCGGGCAGTAGGTGAAGCCGAAATAAATCAGCGTCTTCTTACCGGCAAAATCAGCATCCGTAACCGCCTCGCCGTCCTGATTAACCAATTCGAACGGCCCGCCAATGTTGGGCACACCGGTCGACCGAACCGGCGCAGAGGCTGAAATATCGACCACTTGCGGTGACCGAAGGCCGCCGGTCATCAAAAGCCCAATGGCCGTGAGAGCCACAACAGCGGTGGCAGCCGTAGCTACAAGCAGAAGTCGGTTCATGGTCGGTTCAGCCTTTGTTACGCACTCTGCCATCCATCAGGACGCTTGACGTCCCAGGAGCGGCGTGGCTTTTAACACCTATGCAGGCACACCGTCTGGTGTGTCTGTCGCTCGAATATCACGAGATTAGTACGTTCAGGACCCAGGATCATGCAGACCAAGCGTCGCACACGCGATTGTGTTCCCGCCAAAACCCCGGCGACCATGTTCGCAACACTTGTCCTTTCCGTCTTTGTGGCTTTTGCGGCGACGCCTGCATCTGCTCAGCTCGTGGATGAAAACGAGATGGTCGTGGCCATCCGCTCTGGTGACCTCGCGAAGGTTGAAGAGGCGTTTCTTGCCGGATTGAGCGCCAATGAGCGCAGCAGCCGAGGTGTTCCGGCACTGATTGAAGCAGTGCGTACCGGCAAGCGTGAGATCGTGGCATTGATGCTCGAACGCAAAGCGCGGGTGAATGTTCCAGGCCGTCGTGAGGGTGTGACGGCATTGGAGGAGTCTGTCCGTATCAACCGCCCTGACATCGCGCAGATGTTGATTGATGCCGGTGCGGACGTCGACAAGACGGGCAAGAATGGCCAGACGCCGCTGATGCTCGCTGCCAAACTGGGCTACACCAATGTGGTGCAGGTCCTGATTGATGCAGACGCCTATCTCAATGACACAGACCCCACGGGCCGTACGCCACTTGAGCTCGCTCAGGAACGCCGACACCGGCAAACAGTCGAGGTTTTGATCGCCGCTGGCGCTGAATAATCCGCGTGTATCAAGCCATCAGGCTTGCCAGTTCAGGGTGAGTGCGTATATCGCAAGGCATGGCCCCAAAACTGCCCAAGCGCGGAACGCTTCCGCCTCCTGTTGAGAACAAGCCTTGGCACCACTTGCCTGACGGCCGTTTTCGCAACCCGCCCGGCAGTCCCAATCGGACCGCAGGCCTGAAGGACATGCTGCCTTTTATGGAGCGCATGTTCCGTCACAGTTTTCGCGACATTGATATCCCCGATCATCATGTGGTGCCGCGCCCACAGGCACTTGCGGCCCTCAAGAAGGCACGCGATCCTGCAAACGCGGACCGCGGCGTGGTGACCTGGCTCGGGCACGCCTCGTTTCTGCTGCGGATCGCCGGTAAAACAATACTGACCGATCCCTACCTCACGACTTATGCAGGCCCTGTCGGCTTTGGCCCCAAGCGCTATGTGCCATCGGGTATCGCCATCCGCGATCTGCCACCCATTGATGTTTTGGCGATCAGCCACAACCACTATGATCATCTGGACGAAACCGCCCTGCACCGATTGCCGGGCAAGGACACGATGACCGTCGTGGCGCCCCTGGGTCTGGGAGACTTTTTCCGGGAGCGCGGCTTCAAGTTCGTGGTCGATATGGACTGGTATCAGTCTTTGGCCATGAACGACCTCACCATCAAGGCATTGCCATGTGTGCACTGGTCACGACGG
Source organism: Pseudomonadota bacterium (assembly GCA_039818145.1). Lineage (GTDB taxonomy): Bacteria > Pseudomonadota > Alphaproteobacteria > CGMCC-115125 > CGMCC-115125 > Pyruvatibacter. The sequence continues at coordinate 3,697 of JBCBUN010000078.1, read as the reverse complement.
TCGGGACTCGACACCAATAAGTCTCTATGGGCGGCCTTCTCCTTCGAGGGCCCCGAAGGCCGCGTCTTCTTTGGGGGAGACACCGCCTATGGTCCCGTCTTTGAGGAGATCGGCACTCGCGAAGGGCCGTTCGATCTGGGCCTGATTGGTATCGGTGCTTATGAGCCGCGCAGTATCATGAAAGCCAGTCACGCCAACCCGGAAGAGGCCGTGCAGATCGGCATAGATATTGGCGCACGCACGCTCGTTGGCATGCATTGGGGCACGGTCGTTCTGACCGAGGAGCCGCCCTTCGAACCGCCGGTGAGGTTTGAAGCCGCCGGGCGCGAGCGCGGCTTTGCAGACGACGACATCTGGATCATGCGCATTGGCGAAACACGGTTTCTGCCCGCGCGCCGGACCGGAAACATCTGACCGTCGCACTACTCTCCAATCGAGAGCAGCATGCCACGCTCTTTTGCAGAGCGTAGAAACGCCATGAAGATGATGTAGCCGCCTGCAAAGAAACCGGCATTCAGCACGGCAGCGAAAACCAGGCGCTGCCAGTCAATTACCTGATCAAACAAAATGCTCCGCATACCCTCAAATACATAGGTAGGCGGCAAGCAAAGGGCGATCGCTTCCAGCCATCCCGGCATGACGCTCACCGGATAGTAGATGCCGCACAGGGGCACGAAGATAAACGGCACAGCCCAGGCCAGGCTTTCCGCTCCCATGCCATTTCGCAGAATGATCCCGGTCACAACCAATGCAATCGCCCAGCCGAATACAACCAGGTTTGCAAAGAACGCGACCAGCGCAATACCAAGCTCAAACAGGTTGAAGCCAAAAAACCAGACCGCAATGACCAGCGCAGGCGCCATACCGATGATGGTGCGGATAATGCTCATGCCGACAAGCGCCGCCACAAACTCCACCGGCCGCAAGGGTGACACCATCAGATGGCCAAAATTGCGGCTCCACATCTCTTCAAAGAACGAGATGGTGAAGCCAAGCTGCCCGCGAAACATCAGCTCCCACAACAGGACCGAACCGACAAGCACCCCGCCGGCCATGGCGAACACATCGGTCGTCTGGGCAAGGAAGGTTTGCAGAAACCCCCACATCACCAGGTTCATGGAAGGCCAGTATCCAAGCTCCAGGATGCGCGGCCAGGACCCTTTGAGCAGATACCAGTAGCGCAGCACCATGGCACTCACGCGGCTGAACGAGAATGCTGGGTTGTGGCGTTCAATGGGGGGAAGAGACTGCATGTGCTTGCTCATGAGGGCGCTCCTTCCATGAAGGTCTCTTCCGCCCGAATACCCGTACCGCGCGCCACATCCAGAAACACGTCTTCCATGTTCGAGCGCCCATAGCGGGCCAGAAGGTCCGACGGCGTGCCGCGGTCAACGATGCGCCCCTGGGTCATCATCAGCACATTGTCCGCCAGCCGTTCCACTTCGCCCATGTTGTGAGACGCCAGAAGGATGGTTGCGCCCGTGCGCGCCTTGTAGGCCTCAAAATAACTACGCACCCAATCTGCGGTGTCAGGATCAAGCGAGGCTGTAGGCTCATCAAGGAGCAGCAGCTCAGGCTCATTGATCAACGCTTTTGCCAGGCCAACGCGTGTTTTTTGACCAGCGGAGAGTTTGCCCGATGGCCGGTCCAGAAACTCCGTCAATGCCAGATCATCCGCGATCGCCAACACCCGATCACGAACATGATTGAGGCCGTAAAGCCGTGCGTAGACAGTAAGGTTTTCGCGAACGGTCAGCCGCATGGGCATGTCCACATAGGGACTTTCAAAATTCATCAGCGCGTTCGCCTGACGCCTGTCGCGCAGCAGATCAAACCCTAACCCGCGCAGGGTGCCTCGGGTCGGCGTAACCAGACCAAGAACCATGGCTATGGTCGTCGTCTTGCCGGCCCCGTTGCCGCCCAGCAATGCCATAGTGCTCCCGCGCGCAACGCTGAAACTGATGCCGTCCACAGCAGTGACTGTGCCGTATGTCTTGGCGAGATCAACCACTTCCAGAGCGGGTGTGGCTGTCTCTGACGTACCATGCGGCGACATTGTGCGCTCCTTTGAAGCCCGGAGTGGTCTATAGAGAGGTCGATATAGTATTCCGGGCAGCTTGCGTCAGAACATAGTGACCTTTACGGGAAATACCTACGGCACATCCACATGACTGATAACACTCAGCCAGTAGAAACCATTCTCAATCCGGCAGAACCGGGACAAGGTGCAACCTTGACCCGCGCCGTCTCTGATATTTTTGAGGCTGGGCGTCTGCGGCTCCAGACACTTATCCTGCTGCGATGGCTGGCAGTGGGCGGGCAGGCAACTGCCGTTGTGTTTACAGCCTTCATCATGGACTTTGAGTTGCCCCTCGAATGGTGCCTGGGTGCCATTGCGGCCTCTGCCTGGCTGAACGTCATTCTGACGGTTCGCTATCCTGCGCCGCGTCGTCTCGGCGAAAGCGAGGCTGCGGCCTATCTGGCCTATGACATTCTCCAGCTTGGCGTCCTGCTGTATCTGACAGGCGGCCTCGAAAACCCGTTCGCGTTCCTGTTTCTCGTTCCCGTCACCATTTCAGCAACGACCCTGTCGCTGCGCGCAACGATTGCTCTGGCGGCGCTGGCCTTCGCGTTGGTTACTTTCCTTGGGCCCTACCACCTTCCCTTGCCATGGTTTGCCGGAGAGGAAGTCCGACTGCCGCCCTTGTGGCTGCTGGGCATGTGGGTAGCGCTCGTTCTGGGGCTGGCCTTCATGACCGCTTATGCCTTTCGGGTGGCGCGCGAAGGGCGGCGTATGTCGGCTGCGTTGTCAGCAACCCAGCTTGTGCTCGCCCGCGAGCAGCGCTTGTCGGCGCTCGATGGTCTTGCCGCCGCCGCCGCCCATGAGCTGGGTACGCCGCTCGCCACAATTTCGCTGGTTACCAAGGAAATGAAACAGGAAGCAGGCAACTCGCTGGACCCTGCCCTTGTTGAAGATCTGGAGCTTCTGCACAGTCAGGCGGAACGGTGTCGCGATATTCTGGGCAATCTCAGCCTGCGAGGGCAGGCAGGTGATGTTGTCCACTCCCGCATGTCCCTTGCCGTCTTGCTGGATGAAGCCGCCGACCCGTTCCGCGATCGGGGTCGCGAGATTGCCATTGAGCTGTCGCCGGACAGCGAGGCCAGTGCCGGTGAGCCACCGGACTTCGTCCGCCGCACCGAAATCATGTATGCCCTGCGGAACCTGATTGAAAACGCAGTTGCGTTCTCCCGCACCAAAGTTGTGGTGGCGGCAAGATGGTCCGCGGAGACCGTTGAGATATCTATCAACGACGATGGACCGGGCTTTTCGGCCAATGTGATTGATCAGTTGGGCGAACCTTATGTATCGACGCGCCGGACCGTTCCCGGCAGCAAATCCCCTGACGCAGACATTGATGGCGGCGGCATGGGACTGGGCTTCTTCATCGCCAAAACCCTCATTGAACGGACCGGCGCCCGCTTGGTGGCGGCCAATGCAACACGTGGTCAGACGGGGGCCATTATCCGGCTCATCTGGCCGCGCCGTGTTGTAGAACCGCGCGACTGAGGCCACGTGCATTTGCATGGGAGCCATGCCGCAAAACCCAAAGTGCGCGCTTTTGGCCCACCCGATGGTAAATCCAATAAACCATTGAAAAATAAGGGAATACCAGAAACGTCCTGTTCGAAAGTACGT
>JBCBUN010000077.1:0-7311 GCA_039818145.1 Pseudomonadota bacterium | reverse complement strand
TTCGGTTTCGCGTTCGAGGAATGCGCGATAGTCCGCGTCACTCAGGTCTCCACGCTTGTTGGCGACGCGGGCTTTGCGGACTTCGACGGTCTGCGGGAACGAGCCGATGGTGGTAGTGGGCAGCGGCGGCAGGCCAAGGTCGGCCTGTGCCTTCTGGCGCTCTGCAAACGGACTTTTGCGGTCGGTGGCTGAGGCATCAAGAGACGCGATGCGGCCACGTACCAGCGGGTTGTAGGTGTGTCTGGAGTTGGCGCGGGTGATGGCGGCTTCCGTGCTGGCACGCAGGGTGGCAGCCACTGTCTCTTCCCCATCCCACAGGCCTCGGGCAAGCGTCGAGATCTCATCGAGCTTCTGCGTGGCGAAGGCGAGCCAGCTTTTGAGTTCCAGGTCGAGCTTGGTTTCCAGGCTGACATCCACCGGCGTGTGCAAGAGGGAGCAACTGGACGCAATTTCGATGTCGCCCTTGTGGTGGCTGGCCAGTTCCTTTGCCCGTGCCAAGGTCGGCGACAGATTGGTGCGCCAGATGTTGCGGCCATCCACAAGACCCAGCGACAGGGTCTGGTCTGCCGACAGGTTGGAGGCCACCGCGTTGACGTCATCGGTGCCGCGCAGACAGTCCAGATGCAGGCCCGCAACGGGCAGGCTGGTGGCCAGGTCCTGATTGTCGCCGAGACTTCCAAAATACGTGGTGAGCATGATCTTTGGCGCAACGGGGGCGAGGGCGGTGTACGCCTGCTTGAAGGCGTCCGCGGCCCCGGCGGGCAGGTCTGTGACGAGGATGGGTTCGTCGATCTGCACCCACTCCACGCCTGCTTTTTTTAGCTGGCCGAGAAGCTCTGCATAGACCTCGAGCAGTTGCGGCAGCAGGGACAGGGGATCAAGCCCGTCGCTCTTGGATTTGCCGAGCAGCAGGAATGTCAGCGGGCCGATGAGGACCGGACGGGTTGTGATGTCCAGGGCGCGGGCTTCCTGCCAGGCATCCAGCGGTGTGGTGCGGGCAAGGGAGAAGCGTGTCGCGTCATCAAACTCCGGCACGATGTAGTGGTAGTTGGTGTCGAACCACTTGGTCATCTCCATGGCCGGAGCAGTGTCCGTGCCACGGGCGCAGGCGAAGTATGTTGCGTGATCGATGGGCGTGCCGGGCTGCCAGCCGAAGCGCTGCGGGATCGCGCCAAGCAGAGCCGTCATGTCGAGCATCTGGTCATAGAACGAAAAGTCATTGGATGGGATGACGTCGATGCCGCGCTGGCGCTGGGCGATCCAGTGTCGGGTGCGCAGCTGGGCGGCTGTGTCATCCAATGTTTCTGCATCGCTGTCGCCGCGCCAGAAGGCCTCAGCGGCAAATTTGAGTTCGCGGCGGGCACCGATGCGCGGAAAGCCGAGCACGGCGGAGCGGACGGATTTTTGATCTTTGGAACTGGGTGAGGTGGCGTCGGTCATTGCAGGCGGCTCCCTGAAAAGCCCTGCGCCTGTGTTGAGCGTGCACACGAACATCAGGCGGGGCGGTTGGTGACGCCGCGCAGCCTATGATGACTCGAATAACAATATCAAGATATCTTTATATATTGAATCTTTTGCTTCTCTTTCTGGCTGATTTCCGGGGTTTCCTGTTGGTGATAGGGCCTAGTTCCGCTGACGTGAGCGCATATACAGGCCCGCCCGGCCAAGCCGGCGTGAGAGCGTGAGGGCTGAATCACAGGCAAGCCGGGCCGTTGCCGGGGGCAGCCAGCTTTCCAGAGCATTTTCGCCACCAATCACCGCATCGTCCTGAAAGGCTGAAATCACCCGCAGCAGGGCCAGCTCATCGGACCCCAAATGGCGATGGTGGCTGCCGAAATTGAGGTGGCGGCAGGCGCCATGCAGGGCCATCAACATCAGTTCATCGAAGGATTCATCGGTGCCGCCACATCGCGCCAGGGTGAAGGCTTGCGCAATCATCGCGCGGCTGCCGGTGACCGCGCCGCGATCCTCCCACCACTGGCGTGCCGCCCAGATGATGAGGCGCGGCGCAAAGGACAGGGTGTCCATGCAGGCCGGTTCAAGCTCCGCGGCGGTGGGGCAGGTGGCGGATGTGCTGGAGGCAGGTGGGTAGGGAAACTGGCGCATGACGACTCGCGAATGGGTGTTTGAAACGGACACCCACTTAATAGTTATTGCGAGGCATTCGCAAGTAAGAAATGTCAGTTTATGGCGTTTCGTGGACGTAGTGTGCTGCTAAGGTCCGGGCCTGCTTCGCATTTACGGGTCTTGCAGATGCGGCAGAACGCTAGGGGAATTTGATGACAGCTGAAGCAACTCAATCTCGCGCCGGGATTGCGGCCGGGGCCTTGCCCGTCTCGACACGGGCGGGATATGGCGTTGGCGACTTTGCCGTGAATCTGTTCTTTCAATCGGCGCTGCTGTTCCTGCTGTTTTTCTATACGGATGTTGCGGGCATCGCGGCGGCGACGGCGGCATCGATTTTTCTGGTCGCCCGAGTTGTCGATGCGGTGACGGACCCGGTTATGGGCGTGATTGCCGACAGAACGCGCACCCGGTGGGGGCGGTTTCGCCCTTACGTGCTGGCGGGCGGTCCGTTGCTGGCGGTCATGGGAGTGGCAACCTTTACGGCCCCGGACCTCAGCCCTGAAGGCAAGGTGCTCTACGCCTATGTCACCTACATTCTGTTTGGCATCGCTTACACGGTGGTGAGCATTCCCTATTCATCGCTTACGTCGGCCCTGACCGAGAACTCCCATGAGCGCACGGTGCTTTCGACCTATCGCATGGCATTTGCGATGCTTGGTGGGCTGCTGGTTGCTGCCATGACGACACCGCTCGTTGCAGCGTTCGGCGGCGGGGCTGATGGTTTCCAGATGACGATGGTGGTCTATGGCCTGCTTGCCTGCGTCTTGCTGGCGATCACGTTTTTTACCACCCGCGAGCGCCAGTTTGCTCATGAAGACGTGCCCGGTGTCGGCCAGATCGTCCGTGCCCTGAAGGCTGGTGGCTGGCCGCTGGCGCTGCTCATCTTCGCGTTCTGGATGGGCATGATGGCCTTCACCGTCCGCTCTGCGGCGATCATCTACTACTTTGTCTACAATGTGGGACAGGAAGACCTGGTGCCGGTCTTCATGGTCAGCGTTGCGGTGTTCAACTTCATCGGGATCATCATTGTGCCTGCGTTTGGGAAACGGCTTGGCAAGCGGGCGACCTATCTGCTGGGCGCGTTTGGCGGTTGTCTGTCAGGCGTCGCGCTGTACTTCACGCCGACGGATCAGATCGCGATGATTTTTGTCGTGTCATGTATCGGCGCGATCATGTTTGCCGGGCCAACCGTCATGGCCTGGTCGATGCTGCCGGATGCGGTGGACTACGCCGAACTGCGGTCAGGCGTGCGGGCGGACGGTGCGATTTACGCGGCCACCAGTTTCTTCCAGAAAATGGCCATGGCCGTTGGTGGTGCGGGTGCGGCGCTCATTCTGTCATTCACCGGCTATGTGCCAAATGTCGACCAGTCCGCAGAAGCGCTGGGTGGCATTCTCTTCATGGTGGCGCTGGGGCCCGTGGTGCTGTTCGTGCTGGGGGCAACGGCCATGCTGTTTTATTCGCTGACCGATGAGAAATTCAGCGAAGTGTCGACGGCACTGGCGGAACAAAGAGCTGCGCGGCTGGATGTCTGATCTGCCTTTGCTGCCGCGTAAGCCCTTCTATTTTCTCCGGCATGGCCAGACCGACTGGAATGTCGAAGGCCGGTGCCAGGGGCAGACGGACATTCCGATGAATGCTGCCGGGGAGGCTGAAGTGGCTGTGTCCGCTGCGCGTCTGCCGGACGGCGAAATCTCCCGCATTGTCAGCAGCCCGCTTCTGCGCACGCAGCAAACTGCGCGGCATGCATCGGACAGACTCGGACTACCTGTCGAACTGGATGATGACCTGAAGGAAGCGTTCTGGGGCGAGGCTGAAGGTAAGGCGGACACTAGCTGGCGGCCGGCCTGGTGCGAGGGCGACACCCGGTTTGGCGCGGAGCCGTTCTCGGTCTTCGCCCAACGCATGGTGCGCGGGGTGACGCGGGCGCTGGACGGTGAGGGGATACCTCTGATTGTCGGCCATGGCGGCGCCTACTGGGCCATCGAACGGGCGTTGGGGCGCGACGGCTTCAGCCATTTGCCAAACGGCACGCTGCTGCGGCACCTGCCGGACCCTGACGACGACAGCATATGGCGGGTCACCTTCGTCTGAACGGACATTCGTTCCGACATCCAAGCAAACATCCGTGTCTCCGGATCACGTCCGGAGACACGGTGGTTGTCCTTTGTTTAAAGTTCCTTGTCGGACACCACGATGCCGTCGCGGTCGGCGTAGAGCCAGTCGCCGGGGCTGATGGTGTGGCCGGCGAATGTAACGGGTACGTCGTATTTGCCGCCTTCTGCCTTGACTGATTTTTTGGGATGCAGGGCGAGCGCCTTCATGCCGATGTTGAATGTTTCGATCTCTGCGATGTCGCGGATGCAGCCATAGACGACCACGCCGGACCAGCCGTTCTTTTCAGCGAGCTCCGCGAGGTTGCCGCCAAAGAGCGCGCAGCGTTCTGATCCGCCGCCATCTACCACCAGCACCTGACCGTTGCCGGGGCTCTCGACGGCCTCACGCACCTTGGCGTTGTCCTCAAAGCATTTGAGCGTTTTGACGGGGCCATGGAAGGCATCGCGGCTGCCGAAATCTGCGAAAATAGGGTCCAGCACGCGGACGGCATCGCCGTGATCGTCGGAGAGGTCAGTGGTGGCGGGGCTCTTGGCCATGGAATTGCTCCCGTGAAAGGTTGGTTTTGTCTTTGGTAGCACGGCCAGCGGGGCGCGCAGAAGACCCGGATGGCCCGCCGTGTGAGAAGGGTCTATGCCGATATGAAATCCGCGTTATTCTAACTCCTGAAAATATATGGGATTTTTACGGTGTCGGACGGCCCGCCAAATGAGGCTGCTGCATCGCGAAGAGGAAAGAACGGGAGATCGTCATGGCGGCAGTCCATGATCTTGCGACATATCGCGAAACGGTAGGCGCCAATGCGGGACCCATGCGGGTGGCCATTATCGGTGCCGGGGTGGCGGGCATCTGCCAGGCCATCAAGCTGCAGGAAGCAGGCATCGAATTCACCATCTATGAGAAGGCCGGGGACATCGGCGGCACGTGGCGGGACAATACCTATCCCGGCTGCTCGTGCGATGTGCCGCTGCATCTCTATCAGTACTCCTTCGAGATGAGCCCAGAATGGCGCAACAAGTTTGCCGATCATGCGCAGATCAAGGCCTATCTTGATCGCGTGGTTGAGAAATACGGCCTGCGCCCGTTCATCAAGCTCAACTGCGCCATCGACAGTGCCGTCTTTGACGAGGCCACCGGCACCTGGCGGTTGACGACAGAGCATGGCGAGCAGGTGGACGCCAATGTGCTTGTTGCAGGCACGGGTCAGCTTAACCGTCCGCAACTGCCCAATATTCCGGGGACGGAGGACTTCAAGGGCGACGCCTGGCACTCTGCCCGGTGGAACCATGATGTTGATCTGGCCGGCAAGCGTATTGCGGTGATCGGCAACGGCGCCAGTGCCATTCAGTTTGTGCCGGAGATTGCCAAACAAGCGGGCAATGTGACCATCTTCCAGCGTTCGGCGAGCTGGGTGCTGCCGCGTCCGGAGCGGATTTTCAAGGACTGGGAAAAGAACCTCTATCGCCGCTTTCCGTGGCTGATGTGGATCCAGCGCACGCGCATGTGGCTGAATGGCGAGCAGCTGCTGCTGAGCTTCCGCCATCTGGGCTGGGCGCTGAAGAAGGGGCACGTCAAAGAATCCGAGGAATATGTGTCAGACCCTGAAAAGCGCGCCAAGCTGCTGCCGGACTATGACCCGGGCTGCAAACGGGTGCTGTTTTCCAATGACTGGTGGCCCGCCATGGGGCGCGCCAATGTGGACATTGAAACCACGGGCATCGAGCGCATTACCGACAGGGGCATCCGGACAGTTGACGGCACTGAACACGCGTTTGACGTCATCGTCTATGGCACCGGCTTTGACACCAATCACTTCCTCGGGCCGGTGGATGTCAAAGGCCTTGGCGGGCGTGACCTGCGGGAAGAATGGAAAGACGGCGCGGACGCGCATCTGGGCATCGGTGTATCCGGCTATCCGAATTTCTATCTGCTGTACGGGCCTAATACCAATCTTGGGCACAACTCCATCATCTACATGATTGAGTGCCAGGCGGCTTACGTGACGCAGATTGCGCAAAAGCTGCGCGACGAGAACCTGGCCTATGCAGATGTGCGGGCAAGCGCGCAGGCGGAGTGGGACAGGAATGTGCAGGAAGACAACGCCAAAAGCGTTTTCGCGTCCGGCTGCACGAGTTGGTACAAAACGGCTGATGGCCGCATCACCAACAACTGGCCGAACTCAACCCTGACCTACAAGCGCATGACCAAGCGCGTGAACTGGGACGACTATTCCGTCGTCGCACGTGGCGCCGGGCAGGCGCAGGCGGCTGCGGAGTAGGCGCAGTAGCCGTTACTATCTCAGGGTTTGTGCTCCGTGGATACCAAGTCTCAGTTCAGCGCATGGCCAACGCCATTTGAGAACCAGCAAATCGAGCTTCTCGAGATCGCGTTTACGCCGGTCGTTGACTGGCCCGACAGTTTGGGCCAAGCCTTGAAACGTACGTCTTGCATCATCCCGGAGAGCGGGCGCGGTCTTACCATAAGGATTGCGACCGTATCGCCGATCACTGCCTATCGCGTTTGCTTCGAATGGGTGAGTGCATTTCGTGTACTTGATGAGGGTGCACTCTCGAGCCTTTGGGCACGAAAGGAGGCGACCGCTCCCAGCATCAGTTTGTCGAGCTTCCGCATTCAGGCCAATGAGATGCATCCGGATCATTGGAGCGGACTGGTCTTGCAGGAGCATTGGACCTATTTCCTTGCAACCGGAGACGACTGCGTTGAGGTCATCACGGGGTGTGAGCCTTTGGTTAAGAAAGAAAAAGTAGCTGTGGAGTAGAGCAGCCTCAGCACCGTGTAGGTTTGTGTTTGTAGGGCGGTGACGGCTGTGGCAGGGCCAAGGAAAAACAGGCGCATGAACAGTCTCCGGGGCAGGTGGGGTGTCCCAGTCTGCGAGGTTCAAAAGCCATCGCAGCCAAAAACATGCAAAAGGAGAGTGTGCGCGTGGCTGCGGTGCACATACTCGTCTTCGACTTTTTTTAAAAACTTATCCCCGGTGCTGTGAGCGCCGGCATACTGGGCCCTACCTTCGCGCTGCAAGGGCAAACCGGGCCGACCGGTCTTGAGCGG
>JBCBUN010000076.1:0-7353 GCA_039818145.1 Pseudomonadota bacterium | reverse complement strand
CCGTCTTTGGCTTGGCTTCGGACTTGTGATCCCCGGCAGCTTCAATGGCATCCGCGTCCGCATCCAGCAATTCCGCCATGCGCCGCGTCAGGGTGTTGAATTCCATATCCTTCAAAAAGCCGATGAGCTTTTTGGCGTCCGGTTCGACAACCGCCATGTCGTCCAGCGGCACATCCACCGGCACGTCCTGGTCCAGCAACACGAGTTGGCGGGAAATGCGCGCCTGATCTGAAAACTCGATGAGGTTCTCGCGGCGCTTTTTCTGTTTGATGGTCTCCGCGTTGGCGAGCAGGTTTTCAAGGTCGCCAAACTCATTGATGAGCAGCGCCGCCGTCTTGATGCCGATGCCCGGGACTCCCGGCACATTGTCTGACGAGTCACCCGCCAGCGCCTGCACTTCCACGACCTTGTCCGGCGCCACGCCGAACTTTTCCACAACCCCGTCACTGTCGATGACCTTGTCCTTCATCGGGTCCAGCATCTCGATCTTGTCATCAACGAGCTGCATCAGGTCCTTGTCGGACGAGACAATGGTGACCTCTGCCCCCTTTGCGGCTGCCTGCTTGGCATAGGTGGCAATCAGGTCATCCGCCTCAAAACCGGTCATCTCGATCGAGGGCAGGCTGAAGGCCCGGGTCGCGTCGCGCACCAACGGAAATTGCGGCACCATGTCTTCCGGTGGCGCATCACGGTTGGCTTTGTAATCAGAATAGATTTCGTTGCGGAACGTGTCGCCCTTGGCATCAAAGATCACAGCAAAATGCGTCGCCGCATCGCGGCTGCCCTTCTCCTTTGAGCTCAGCACCAGCTTCTGCAGCATGTTGCAGAACCCGGAGACAGCCCCCACCGGCAACCCGTCAGACTTGCGCGTCAGCGGTGGCAGCGCGTGATAGGCCCGAAACAGATAGGCGGACCCATCCACCAGATAAAGATGGCTGTTTTTGGTGACGGGCGTTCCGGGCATGGCAGGTTGATTCTCTTTTGGCAGGGCAATTTCAGGTGCCGGATAATGGCACCGGTTGGAAGCGGCTGCCAGCGCTACCATATAAGGACAAATCCCACCCAGGTTTGACCCCGTGCCCTGCACGGGTGTACCAACGCCACCCCGGAAAAGCGGACTCACAAAGAGCCTGTCACCGGCCGAGGAAGACGCCCATGGATATGGAAACCCCAGCCGCTTTGAAAAGCGATGCCTCCACGCGCATCCCCGCCATTCAGGCGCGCGGTCTGCGCAAGATCTACAAGGCATCGAACAATGAGCCCGCCAAAGAGGCGCTCAAGGGCATCGATCTGACCATCCCACGCGGCAGCATTTTCGGGCTTCTGGGCCCCAATGGCGCGGGCAAATCCACCTTCATCAACGTCCTAGCCGGTCTTGTGGTGAAGACCGAAGGCGAAGTGGATGTCTGGGGTTTTGACATTGACCAGAACCCGCGCCAGGCGCGCGCCTCCATCGGCGTCGTCCCACAGGAACTCAACATTGATCCGTTCTTTACGCCCGGCGAAGTGCTGGAGCTTCAGGCGGGTCTCTATGGTGTGCCGCGTGCCGAGCGCCGCACGGACGAAATTCTGGAAGCCATGGGCCTGGCCGACAAGAAGGACGCCTATGCTCGCACGCTCTCGGGCGGCATGCGTCGCCGCCTGCTCGTAGGCAAGGCCATGGTGCACTCGCCTCCCGTCATCGTGCTGGATGAGCCAACGGCTGGTGTGGACATCGAACTGCGTCAGCAGCTGTGGGCCTATGTCAAAGGCCTCAATGAGCGCGGCGTGACAATTGTTCTGACCACGCACTATCTCGAAGAAGCAGAAAGCCTGTGCGACGAGATCGCCATCATCAACCACGGCGAAGTGGTTGCCTGTGAGCCAACGCCGCAGCTCGTGTCGCGGCTGGACCGCAAGACCCTGCTGGTCACACCTGAAGTGCCCTTGAACGACGTGCCCGGCAGTCTCACAAAATATGACGCGAGCATCCTGCCCGGCGGCGTGCTGGAAATCGGCTACCGTCCTTCAAGCCAGAACGTGGCTGAGATCCTCGAGCATGTCAGCACAGCCGGCATCACCATCCGCGATCTGTCGATCGAGGAAGGTCATTTGGAAGATGTGTTCCTGGAAATCACCCGGTCGACAAATAGCTAGGGCATTAGCCCCCGACTGATAGCCTCAACCCGTAGCCCTAGATGCCGATCTCGGGGAATGGCGGCTGGTCGTCGCCTGAATACGCCACCAGCGCACACATGATGATGTCCACCTCCGCACCATTGGGCGACAGAGGCATGTGCACGGCTTCAAACGTCATATGCGCCAGGTCATGGGCCGGTGCTTCAAACGACGCTTCCTTGGGCGGTGTCCACCAGTCCATGGCACCAAGCGTGCGCATGGGCCGGCCATACTCAACAACCGCCGTAAACACCGCAGAAGCCAGCCGGGCCGCCTGAGGCCCCAGCGCATCCAGTAGAGATTTGCCTGTCGGCTCGCAGCCGAACAGATCGACAATCGCCGTGCCCGCCAGCCGGAACGCAAAGCCCCCATCCGGCAGCACATCAATCAGGAAGACACGCGGCAAATGGTTCACGAAGTCCCGTGGGTGGATGTCCTCGCGCGCAGGAATTGGTTTGGACACGCGCTTGCCGCGCCAGTACTCGTGCAAAGCCACGAGGCGGGGGTCTTTCAGCGCGCAGACGGGGTCAGCATAGGCCTCGAACGGCGCCAGCTTGAGCAAGGGCGAGCGCTGGGCCGCCTTGCGGGCTGCTTCATTGGCAGCTGTCTGTGCTGGTGTCGCCATCGTCGTCACGCCTCGTTGCCGGTCCAGGGCGGTCTCGTGTGTCCCGTCAGAACAAAAAAGTCCCAAAAAGGCACAAAACACGCCTGTTCAAAGGCCAAAACGAATCGTCCGGCCTCCTTCCCCGCAACCCATGCGACTATCGCGCCACCTCGCCCACAAGCCAAGCACGATCCGGTTTTTGTCCATTTTCGGCGAATTTCAGGCCCGCACCGCAATCTGCACGATTGCCGCCGACCCCCAACCGCGCTAGTTTCCGCGCTCCCGTGACAGGGTCACTTCAAGTGGCCCCACTCGCCGGACCAGCACCCGTAGCTCAGCTGGATAGAGCGCTGCCCTCCGAAGGCAGAGGTCGCACGTTCGAATCGTGCCGGGTGCGCCATCTCCCTTTTCGAGCGGACCTGCGCTGCCAACAACTCGTTTATGAAAACTGGGCCAGATAGGTGCGCAGCAGCCTGGCGCGTTCCGGGCGGAAGCTTTCGTCGGTTGACTGAAATGCTTCGATCCGCGCCACCCAGAATTTGCGAAAGTCTTTGCGAAGGCAGCACCAGGCAAGCAGGGCGCAGCCGGTTTCGAGATAGACGATGGCCAGCGGATAGATTCGCCGCTTTGTTCTGGCGCCGTCCGCGTCGCAATAGTCGATGTCGAGGGCGCGTTCGTCCCAACAGGCCGAACGAATATCAGAGATATCCGGCGTTTCATTCTTCGACGCTTCATACCGATAGACCATATGCGTCGCATGAAGCATCTGGCGCTGGAGACGGTCAGGCAGCGTTGCTGTGATCTTGGCCAGGGCTGCATCGGCCGCCTCTGCGAGATGCGGGTCGCCCCTCTGACGCACATCGCTAAGGCCGACGACCAGCGCCTCCATCTCGATCCTGTCGAAAGTCTGTGGCGGCAAGGCCGGGTCTTCTGTGAGCGTGTAGCCAAGACCAGGCGCACCATCGATCAGCGCACCGCTTGCGCGCAGGCTTTCAATGTCGCGGTAAAGCGTACGCTCGGAGACTTCAGTTTCGCGCGCCAGCCGCGCGGCCGTCACCGGTTTGGGCAACACCCGTAGCGCGTTCAGGAGGCGGAAAAGGCGTTCGGGCCGGCTCATGAATTCCTCTCATGACATCCTGACGGAAACTGACAGTGGGGTCTGCGTATATCAGAGGTCACGTGGAACCCAAATCATGAGATCAAACCATGCTCACCCTGTATCACGCGCCCCAGTCTCGCTCGTCGCGCATTGTCCGGCTGATCGACGAACTGGACATCCGAAACGATATCGATGTTCGGATTGTCGGTGTCACCCGCAATGATGGAACCGGCGGCCACGACCCCAGAAATCCGCATCCTGAAGGCAAGGTGCCGCTGCTCGTACATGATGGCGTTGAGATTTGGGAATCAAACGCGATCATTCTCTACCTCACTGACCTGTTTCCCCAGGCGGGAATGGGCCCGGTGGTGGGCGACCCGCTGCGCGGCCGCTATCTCAGTTGGCTTGCATGGTATGGCAACGTGGTGGAACCGGTGGTCGCGATGGGCGTGGCGAACCTGTCGCACCCGGTTCTCGACGTCACTTTCAGAGGTATGCCCGAAATGATCGCCCGGCTGGCCGGTGCGCTGGAAAGCGCGCCGTTCCTGATGGGTGAGAAGTTCACGGCGGCAGACCTCTTGCTGGTCTCGACCTTCACGTGGTCTCCCGATGCTGCACCGGACAATCAGGCCATCAAGGAATGGATCAATCGGTGCGAAGCCCGGCCATCGGCAAAGCGGATGGCAGAGTTCGACAGCAAGCATCTTGAGCAAAACAACGAAACGTCTTTGTCTTAAGTGCTTGTTGGGTGAAGAAGACACCCACGCCACCTAATTCTCCAGCACGGTTCTGTATGTGAGGGAGACCCGTCGCTTACGTCGCGTTCGAACGCCCTGAACCATGTCGGATTTGCGGGCGGGAATTGTGTGCGTCCACTCAAAGCGTGCGGGCCCGCCAAGAACCAGCAGGCTTCGCGGTTCAAGCAGACAGCTAACCTTGGCGCCGCTCGTCCTGTTGCCAAAAACCATCTCGCACGGTGACCCAAGCGACAACGATGCGACCACAGGGCCAAAACAGGGCACGCAGTCAGTGTGCGGAGCGATGCCTTGCCCGGGCGCGTATTCGTTCACGATGATCTGGCTTGGCTGTGCGCCAAATAGATCCAAAGTACTGAGCCGTTCACACTCGGCGCTGACATACCGGGGCAGTGGGCCAAGATAAGCGTCGGCAGAGACATGTCGCGCGCGATAGTCATAAACCCAACCATAGTGCTGGACCCGACGACGCAAATCATCCCGCCAAAGCTGACGATCTATCCAGTCCAGCAACTCTGCCTCGCGCGCGGTCGAAATAAAATCCGGTATGAGCGACCCACCTGCAGGCAGATTGGCAGGTGAACTGGCCGAAATTTCACGCATGAGCACTATCGCCTTGTCAGCACATCTGGCTTTTGGGAATGCCGCAGAATTGTATGGCCCGTTTGTGCGGGATGCTATTCCCTTCCATCCCAACAAGCCACTGGCACAATCCTCGCAACGTCCTGTCTCATCGAGGTGTTCAACGTGCATCTGTCCATAATGGGCACAGCGCAACGCCTCGGATATTTGGGCGGAAACGGGTATGGCTAAGGTTAAGATCCTTGGAGACGTGTCCTCTGGACGCGACAACAATCTCAATTTGATGCGGCTTGTTGCGGCAGCCCTTGTGGCGCTGTCTCACAGCTATCTCATCGTTAACGGCGAGGGCAGTTCTCAGCCGTTGGCCGATCTGACCGGCTTCACGCTGGGCTATCACGCGGTCAATATCTTCTTCGTTGTCAGCGGGTTTCTGGTCATCCGCAGCTGGCATCGCTCATCGTCGCTGACCCATTTCGGGGCGGCGCGGGCCTTTCGCATTCTCCCGGCACTGATTGTCTGTGTCGTGATTACGGCATTGATCGTGCTGCCGTTTGTTTCCAGCCTGTCTCTATGGGCCTATTTCACGTCGCCGCAGACCATGGCCTATGTGCCTCTGACCGCAACGCTGGTGACGCCAGACGCCATATTGCCCGGCGTGTTTGAGACCAACCCGGTGCCCTTTGAGGTCAACGGATCCCTGTGGACGCTGCGCTACGAGATCGTCTGCTACGCAGCATTGGCGGTTCTGGGCATGCTCGGCGTGTTTTCCAACCGACTGAAAATGATTGCGGTCTTTGCCGTATTGAGTGCGCCGCTGATTGTTCTGTCCTTCATGCCGACGCTGTTTGCCGACATCACACCGGTGCAGCATCTGGTGCGCTTTGGTTTGTGCTTCGGTCTGGGTGTGTTGGCGCACGAGCTGCGCGATGTTATTCCCCTGCACTGGTCCGGCGTCGCCGCGCTTTTGGCGTCTGCATGTGTGGCCCATGGCACGGCGGCCTTCCCCGTGGCGTTATATGTGTTCGTCGCATACGCGTCCCTGTGGGTTGCATTCATCCCCGAAGGGCCGGTGCGTAAGTTCAACCAGTTCGGCGATATCTCATACGGCCTGTACATCTACGCCTTCCCGATCCAGCAGTTGCTGATCTATCACCTGCCCGGGTTGGAGCCGCTGGAACTGTTTGTGGCCACACTGGCCGTCACGATTCCTGTTGCCACCTTGTCATGGCTGTGGATCGAGCAGCCAATGCTGACTCACAAGGACGAGATATACGGGCTCATAAGGCGCGCTCTGAGACTATCGCCTGCACGCGCCTGACCAACCTATACAAACAGGCGGCAAATGCGGACACTTCCCGGGAACGACACAAACAAACTGTGCGCCCCGGGAGGAAGCTGTGACCCACCTCAGAAAAAGTCCGCCATCGAAATTCACTGTGATACACGGCCGGCCCATGGCCAAGGCGCTGACCGGCGCCGCTGTGGCCCTTGCCATGTTGGCCACTGGTTCGAGCTATGCGCAAGATGCCACGCCTGATGTGTCGCTTCTTGAGCAGGCCAGCATCATTCATGAGCAGAGCCTTGTTCTGGATGCCCATGCGGACATCGTCATTCCCTCGACCTCCAAGAGTTATCTTGCCGAAGGGGGTGTCTCCAAAGTCGCGCCTGAAAAGATGCGCGCAGGCGGTGTTGATGCGGTGGTCATGTCTCTGGCCGTTGGCCCCGGACCGCGCACGCCCGAGGCAGACAAGGATGCGCGAGCAGAAGTCGATGAAAAGCTGGCTGCCGTCCTTGCGCGTGTGGCGGCCGCGCCAAACGAGGTCGTGCTCGCCACATCAGCAGACGAGATTGTTGAAGCCGATGCCGCCGGTCAGTCGGCCCTCATTCTGGGTTTCCAGAACGCGCGGTCACTTGAAGGAAAAGTCTCAGCACTTGATGATTTTTATGCTGCCGGCGTGCGCGTTTTCGGGTTGAACCACCTAGCCCACAACGACTTTGCTGACTCATCCCGCCCGCTCTATGACGGTGCAACCGGCAGCTATGAGCCAACGGAAGAGCATGGTGGTCTGTCGCCGCTTGGCGTTGATGCGATCAAGAGAATTAACGCGCTTGGTGGCCTGGTTGACGTCTCGCAGATGTCAAAGGCCGCAACCCTG
>JBCBUN010000075.1:0-7364 GCA_039818145.1 Pseudomonadota bacterium | reverse complement strand
GTGAAATCGTCTGACGGACGGTGCCGAAGGGCAGGCCGAATTTCTTCACATTGGCCGTGTTGACCAAAGCGTCCGGCTCATACAACTCAAATTCATCGTCAAAATTCAGACGCCAAGCACGGCCACCGATGGGCAGGTCGATGGGGTAGGACCAGCGCAGGCGCGGACCTTCCACCTTGCCTTCGGCAACGCCCACAACATCCGTGGCTTCGCCCGTATACCGACCATCGCCATGGGCGCGGATCACCCATTCGCGTTCATCGGTTTCGCCATCGTGATAGTGGAATTTTTCATGGATACGGATGGTATCGCCGTCGCGCTTGCCCGTGACACTGGCGTGAAAGGTCCGACGGACACGGCCGAAGGGATCACGGAACTCACCCTCCGCATCAAGCGATCCGTCGAAAAACTCTTCGAGACGCAACTCGAGGCCTGATGCAGCTTCTGCGTCTTCGTAATGTCTGTTCTCACTCATGAGGCAGCTCACACTCGTCCACTGACGGGGCCGGGGCCCGCAATTGGATCAGGAGGAGGGAGCAGCCGCTGAAATCCGCGCCTGCAGGTCTTCCTGAGCTTCCCGGCTCAATGGAAAATTCCACATAAGTACGAGCGCTGGCAGCTTTAGGATCACCGGCAAACCGGCATAAAGCATTGAAACAGCAAATAAACTTCCATTTGTGTTGGCGCTGTCGAGGCCGGGAACGGTATCTGCCTGAAAGCCCACAAAGCCAAGAAGGGGAAAGGCCACGCCGGCCGCGAGTGCCAGTGAGAGCTTTGTGGCCAGGCTCCACATCGCGAAGTAGAGACCCGTCCGCTGTTCGCCGGTGTCTGCTGTGTCGACGTCCACGACGTCTGCCTGAATGGCGGCGGGGAGCACCAGATCAGCCCCAACCGCAAAGCCTGACAGCACGCAGATCACGGCAAACCAAAGAACATCGCCAGCCCCCAGAAACGGCACCCAGAGGAAGGTGATGCAGGCGAGCGACATGGAGCCGACCCAGACACGGTGCTTGCTCCACCGTCGCGACAGCCAGACCCAACCGGGAATGGCCAGCACGCCTGACAGGAAATAGAGGAACAGAAGCGGGCCGACCATCTCAGGCGCCACGAGCACGTGGGTGACAAACAGCACAAAGAGTGTCGCGGGCAGGCCATTGGCCCACCCGTTGATGAGATAAGCGGAGACAAGCCGCATAAACGCCTTGTTTGCCCCGATGGCCCGCAGCCCGGCGCCCAGATCCACCCGTAGACGGCTTTTGTCAGGCGGTGAGGGAACCCTCCACAGGCAAAGAGCAACCGTCAGCGGCAGCAGCACGAGCAGACCCAGCGCCAGTATCTGAAGGGCGGCGGCTGTTCCAATCACGCCAAGCGCGGCCAGCACGGCAGGCGTTGCTGTGGCCAGCAACGTACCAGCCACTACCATGCCTTCACGTCGCGCGGTGACTGCCGTGCGACCGTCATAGTCATCCGCAAGTTCTGCGCCCCACGCGTTGTAGGGCAGGATCATCAGGGTCCAGCCGACCGACAGCATGGCACTCCACACAAACAGGTAGGTTGCCGACGGTGTCTGCGAGGGGACAAAGACCATCCAAACCGCAAGCGTGGTGGGGATCAGACCCACAATCATCCATGGCTTCCGGCGGCCGCCGGGAAGGCGGAGTCTGTCGCTCAGAAAGCCGATCACCGGATCAGAAACGGCGTCCAGCAAGCGGACGCCAAGCAGTACAGTGCCGATCAGGGCCAGAGATACGCCAAGCTCGGCATAGAAGGCCGGCACGAACACATAGACCGGCAGCGTAAGTGCTGCGAGCGGAAGGCCCGGCAGCGCGTACCACCAGAACGTCGATGTGCGAGAGGGCGTCAAATGAGATCAGGCACGCGCGAGAGTGACCTGGGTCACGTCGGTATTGGCTGAACTGAAACCAGCCTCACAATAGGCCAGATAGAAGTGCCAGAGCCGCTTGAACCGTTCATCAAATCCAAGCGGTTCGATCTTGGGCCAGGCTTCGGCAAAACTCTCCTGCCACATGCGCAGGGTGCGGGCGTAGTCACGCCCAAATTCCCGGTTGCCTGTCAGAACCAGTCCCGCCTTGCTGATCTGGTCACGCAGGGCAGTCGGCGAGGGGAGCATGCCACCGGGGAATATGTAGCGCTGAATGAAGTCTGCCGTGTTGCGGTAGTCTTCATAGGCTTCATCCGCAATGGTGATGATCTGCAAACCGGCCTTGCCGTCGGGCTTGAGCACATTGCGAACCTGCTGGAAGTAAGTTGGCCAATAGTCCTCGCCAACCGCTTCAAACATTTCAATCGAGGCAACCCGGTCAAAGGTCTCGTTGACGTCGCGATAATCCTGATAGCGGATTTCGACCTTGTCGCTCAGCCCGGCGCGCTGCACACGCTCGCGGGCAAACTGCAATTGTTCCCTGGAGATTGTAATGCCGGTGACCCTGCAGCCGATTTCGCTGGCCGCATATTCTGCAAAGCCGCCCCAGCCGCAGCCGATTTCCAGCACATGGTGAGAGGCTTCCAGCTGCATGCTATCCGCCAGCGCACGATATTTTTCACGCTGGGCAGACGCCAGATCGTTCATGCCGGGCTTAAAGATCGCGGACGAATAAGTCATCGTCGGATCAAGCCACAGGCCATAGAACTCATTGCCCAGATCGTAATGCGCGTGGATGTTGCGCTCAGACCCCTTGCGCGTGTTCCTGTGGAGCTTGTGATAGAGCTTGTTGACCCAGTCAAAGAGCCCCATGCGCAACGCCTGCAACATCATGGTGCGGTTGCGCGCAAACACTTCCAGGAACCGGGCCATGTCGGGCGAGTCCACGTCGCCCGCAATATAAGCTTCGCCAAAACCGATGCCGCCCCCGGCCAGCAGCCGGCGCACAGCACGATAATGCTTCAGCTCAACCTCGCCGTGGTCGCCGGGTTCGGGGCCCTCGAACCGCAGGGGCGCCTGATCCGGCAAACGAACTGTCAGGCTGCCACTTTGGATATTGAGCAGCATACGCAATGAAAAACGCACAAGGCGCGGCACACCAGACAGGCCGTCCAGAATTTCCGGGGTTGCCACAACGGGCGCAGGGCCTCCCTGCGCGGCAACGTCTGACATATCGGTGGTAGTCATGTCGCTCAGGCTGCCTTTGTTTTCGCTGGATCAGTATAGCGTTTTTCCGGCGCCTTTGCAGGGTCGATTGCATTTCCCCGCGCGCCTTTCGATGGCCCGTCCAGACTGGAACGCGGAGGCGCCTGCAACGGATTTGAGAAAAACGGCACACCTTTGAGCCACAACCGCAGCGCTTCAAAATGAATGGCCCCGACTATCTTGAGTGTCATGAGGGGATATTTGACGAACGCCAGGGCCAGGTTCGCTGTCGAGAAAGGGCGTGCCTTGCCGTCAAATGTAGCCAGCAAGAAGGGCCCGTCTTCATCGGTCTCACGAATGCGGATTCCGATCGTTTCAGCAGGATCATCCAGCGCAAAGTGATAGGACGCTGCCATACCCACGAAGGGCGAGACGTGCAGGTTCTTGTCCCGGGACTGATGTACCACGCGGCCTTTTTGCTCGGTGTCTGACACGGGCGCGATGTAGCTGTGCACGTCGCCGAACGTGTTGTGCACCTGATAGACCAGCGCGGACAGTCGGCCCGCCGCGTCGTAGCAGTAATAGACAGACAGCGGATTGAACACATACCCAAGAATACGCGGATAGCAGAGCAGCTTGATTGTGGCGGGTGCCGGTAGAGCCGCGTCACTCAGCAGTGTGTTTATGTGAGTGCGCAAAGAGGAGCCATCTTTGGGGCCGTGGTCGCGCCGATGAAAGCTGAACAGGTTGAACCGGTCGAGCGAGAACAGGCGACTGGTTTTCGCGGCATCATCAAGCCGATCGATGTTGATCAGCATGGAAAACACCTTGTAGGCAAAGCGATGCTTGCGCGGGCGCGAGCGGGCGTGGATGACCCGCCCGAAATACAGACGCGCGGCCGGGTCATTGATTGCAGGCGTGGGGAGGGTGCCTGTCACTCGGCGGCCTCGACAAATGGTGCAATGCTTGCCGGCGGGGCCATGTCGTCCACATTGGCATCGAGCAGCATCTGAGCCACATCGAGGCCAGAGGACAATCCATCTTCATGGAAACCATAGCCGAGCCACGCGCCACAGAACCAGGTGTTCCGCTGGCCCTGCAGGGACGAGATTTGCTTTTGCGCATCTAGCGCCTGCGCATCAAACATCGGGTGATCGTAGCTCAATTCCGCAAAGGTCAGATCTGCCTTTGGGGGCGTCACGGGATTGAGCGTCACGAACAGCGGATATTTTTCATCAATACCCTGAAGCTGGTTCATCCAGTAGGTCACTGACAAATGGCTGCCCTTGTCGATGCGGCCCGGTGACAGATAGTTCCATGCCGACCATGCCCGACGACGACGCGGCATCAGTGTGGGGTCACGGTGCAGATAGACCTTGTTGGGACCGTAGCGCACAGCGCCAAGCAGCGTGTTTTCTGCTTCCGATGCATCAGACAACATGGCCAGTGCTTCGTCCGAATGCGCACCAATCACGATGTGATCAAATTCTTCCACGTTGCCATCGGTGTCCGTCACCTGCACGCGGCCATCCTTCCGCGTTACCTTGGCAATGCCAACGCCGAGCCTGATCCGGTCCGCATAAGGTGCCGTCAGCTTTTTGACATAGGAGCGAGAGCCACCGGTGACTGTCCGCCATTGTGGACGGTCTTCGTCAATAAGGCGGTGGTTACGAAAGAAATCCAGGAAACTACGCGCCGGGAACCGCAGCATCTCGCTGGCAGGTGTTGACCAGATGGCCGCACCCATGGGCAGCAGATAGTCACGCTTGAAGCGTGCGGAAAACTTGTGGCCAGAAAGATAGTCGCCAAGCGACACACTTTCCTTGAGGCCCGTCTCCAGATCCTCACGGGCAAGACGGTTGAACCTGAAAATCTCTCTCAGCATGAAGAGAAAGCCGGGGCTGAAAAGGTTACGCCTCTGGGCAAACACGCTGCGCACCGTGCGCCCGGACCATTCAAATGCGCCACCCATGGTGGACACAGCAAAGCTCATGTCGCTGTCCTGCGTTTCCACACCAAGCTCCGCAAACAGCTTTGTCATGCGCGGATAGTTGTGCTCGTTGTAAACAATGAATCCGGTGTCCACAGGAATGGTCACGCCATCATAGTCCACGTCCACTGTGTTTGAGTGGCCACCGACCCGGTCCTGCTTTTCATAAATCGTCACCTCGTGATGACGCGACAGCACATGGGCTGCTGCGTTGGAGGAAATACCAGTTCCGGCAATTGCAATTTTCATGGTCAGTCGGTGTCTTTCTGCGCGAGGCGCCCGGCACGGGCGTGCCACGAATTTGGGGCAAGCAATCAGCTGGCCTTCTTGATGTCGCTGTATCCACCCAAGGCCCGCTCACGCGCGTCTGAGTGATCTACGATGGGTCGTGGATAGTCCGTTCCCAGAACAATGCCTGCCTGATCAAGCACGTCATCCGGAGCGGTCCAGGGAGAGAACAAGTATTTGTTCGGTAGTTTTGCAAGTTCCGGCACATATTTGCGAACATAATCGCCATCCGGATCAAATTTGTTTCCCTGTGTGATCGGATTGAAAATCCGGAAATAGGGTGCCGCATCCGCGCCGGAACCAGCCACCCACTGCCAGCTTGCGGCATTGGCTGCCAGGTCGGCATCCACCAAGGTGTCCCAGAACCAGCTTTCGCCTTCGCGCCAGTGCACCATCAGATGCTTGGCAAGGAAGGATGCTACAATCATCCGTACACGGTTATGCATCCAGCCGGTCTGCCAGAGCTGACGCATGCCCGCGTCGACCATCGGATATCCGGTCATGCCCTTTTGCCAGGCCGCAAGCCCGTCTGCATCCTCGCGCCAAGGGAAGTCGTCAAACTTGTCCTGATAGTTGTCGGTTGGAATGCTCGGAAAGTGGTAAAGCAGGTGATAGGAAAACTCGCGCCAGCCAAGCTCGGCGATGAACTTGTCCACGCTCTTTGACTGGGCCGGGAATGCGTCTGCATGGGCCCGAGCCGCCCAGTAGACATGGCGTGGACTGATTTCGCCAAAGTGCAGATGGGGAGACAGGCCGGACGTCCCGTCTATCCCGGGCATGTCTCGGCCTTCCTTGTATCCGCTCGCGGCTTGATCAAGGAAACGGTCCAGTCGCGCGGCAGCGCCAGTCGAGCCCGGCTGCCATTGCTCGTCCAGACCACCCGCCCAGTTCGGCTTGGTTGGCAGCAGCTGCCAACCATCCAGTTCGTCGGTTGCAGGTCCGTCCTTGAGAGACGCCAGGTCGTTCGGCGCAGCCTTAGGGTCATCCGGTGCATCGAGGTCGCGCATGCAATTGCGCCAGAAGGGCGAAAACACACGATAAGGTCCACCGGTCTTGGTCTTTGGGGTCCATGGCTCAAACAGAAGACTGGCGTTGTAACTGGTAACCTCTAAGTCCATCGCCTGTAGTTCAGCTTTCAGCGCCTTGTCTCGCGCGATGGCGTAGGGCTCGTACAGACGGTTCCAAAAGACGGCCGTGGCTTCGGTCTGGGAGATCACGTCCTTGAGCAGGTCTGCGGCGTTGCCCTTGCGCAGGGTGAGTTTCGCTCCGAGCCCTTCGAGATCAGATGCCAGCGACGCCAGTGAATGGTGCAGCCACCAGCGACTGGCGCCGCCGATACGCCACTGGCCGGGTGTCTCATCATCCAGGATGTACAAGGCGATGACTGGCCGGCCTGTGGCTGCGGCAGCGGAAAGGGCCGGATTGTCTGCGATCCGCAGATCCTGCCTGAACCAGACAATGACGGGGTCGTTGCTCAAAGGAAAACCCAATACGGGCCCCTAAATTGGGGCAAATGGCGCGTCAGTTGACGCAAATTCAGTATGGTTTTTCTACGGCTCGCGGCCCTGATTGGATCATTTTCGGGCGGATTACGGGGATGTCTGCGTTGCGGCTTCGATAAATCGGGCGACGTGGCTGGTTGCCGGTGCCGATCTGATGGCCACCGGGGTGCCAATCTGGGCAACGCGCCCGTTCTCGAGCACCGCCATGCGATCGGCCAGACGGTCAGCTTCAGAGAAATCGTGCGTCACGAAAACAATGGTGCGGGCCAGTTCGGCCTGGAGCTCCAGCAGTAGGTCCTGCAGGTCAACACGCGTGATGGGGTCTAGGGCCGAAAACGGTTCATCGAGCAGCATGATGGGCGACTCGACACACAGGGCCCGGGCCAGACCAACCCTCTGACGCATTCCGCCCGACAATTGGTGCGGGTAGGAGTTGGCATGAAATCCCAGACCGACGCGCCCCAGCCATTTGTTGGCGCGGGCCTCCCGATCCGGC
>JBCBUN010000074.1:0-7371 GCA_039818145.1 Pseudomonadota bacterium | reverse complement strand
CTGCGCCCAGGCGGCATGGAACGCGGTCTGCGCTGAGGCGTTGAGGCCTTCCCCAAAGGCCAGCCGCGCATACCAGGACGGCAGCAGCTCTGCTTCCGTCATCAGCGCCGTGTCGTCATAAGGCGGCACATGGTGGGCTGCGCCATCATCTCCACAGGTAAGGGATGTCGGTGCAGGTACCGCGTGCAGGGCGGCGAGGACATCCACCGCACCGCCATAGAGCTCTTCTTCGCTGTCGCCGCCATCAATGCGCGCTGCGAAGACGCCATCGCCAAGATCTTCCAGCAGCAAAAAACCCAGGGTCAGGTCCTGTGCAAAAATGTCAGGCGCACTGAAGCCATGCTGCGTGAGGTGCCGCGCGATCGCCGCGAAGGGACGCATGTCTTCTGCAAGGTGGACGATGGCACTGTAGCTCTTGCCGTCCTTGACCGGCGGGCCGTCGGGGCCGGGAGGCGCATCCATGAGAATGGCGCTTTTGCCGTCTTTGGTCAGCCGCTCGTACAGCCGTGTCGAGGCATCGCCGGCAACCGGTGTGGCTGTCGCGTCGGCCCAGCCGGCCTGGGCCAGAAACGCATCCCGTGCCTGCGTGCGATCAGCCGTCATCAGTTCATGATCCTCATTGCGTAATTCTGGCAAGCTTGGGTCCCCATGTGCCGTAGCCGATGGCGCTGAGTTTGCGTTTTTCAATCGTCGGGTCTTCACCCTTGTCTTCGAGAGTGAGGGTCAGGTTGAGGCGTCCCTTGACGCGGCCCGGCTCAAAGGCGCGGCCAAGGCGGGCGGGCCACTCAACCACAAGTGCGCCATAGTCCAGCGCATCCTCAAGGCCCAGTTCCTCAATCTCGCTGTCATCTTCAATGCGATAGAGGTCCACATGGGCGACCATCAGATAGGGCGTGTCATATTGCTGGATCAGCGTGAAGGTCGGGCTGGGGATTTCGCCGTCCACCCCAAGTTCACGGATCAGGGCGCGCGCCAGGGTGGATTTGCCGGCCCCCAGATCACCTTCGAGGGCAATCACGTCACCAGGTTCCAAATAGGCGGCCAGCCGCGCGCCAAACGCCTGGGTTGCAGCTTCGTCTGCAAGGTCCAGCTCGGCGTGTTGAAGATCAGCGACAGCAGGCATGGAAAGGTCCGCAAAATCGGGTGTAGCCGCGAAAGTCTGCGTATCGGGCTTGTAGCGGGGCCCTTGTAACCGTGGGTACTGTGGCGCTCAACCCTTAAGACAGCCCTCACGCCCCCAGCGACCATCCGCCGACTTGGCCCGTTTTACGGTTTTGTGCTACGCGCTGGAGCAAAGCTAGGGCGACAAGCCATCCTCCGGCATGCCTGTTGAACCATCAGGCGGCGGAGCAGACGAACAGGGACAAGTAGAATGAGCGACAGTGTAGTCATCATCGGTGCCGGTCATGCCGCCGGCCAGGCCGTGGCCAGCCTTCGGCAGGAGGGGTTTGAAGGCACCATCGTGGTGGTCGGCGAAGAAAGCGTTGTGCCCTATCAACGTCCGCCCCTGTCGAAGAAGTTCCTCGCCGGTGAAATCGGCCTCGACCGCGTGCTGTTCAAGCCGGTGGATTTCTACGCCAAGGCAGAAGCGGAAATGATCCTCGACACCAAGGTCGAGAAAATCGATACCGCCGCCAAGAAAGTGATCCTCGAAGAAGGCCGTGAGCTTGAATACGGCAAGCTCATCCTCACCACCGGTGGCCGCGTGCGCAAGTTGAGCTGCCCCGGTGCGGATCTGCCCGGCGTCAACTATCTGCGCTCCATCGCCGACGTGGAAGCCATTCAGGCGCACTTCAAGCCCGGCGCCAAGCTGGTGATTGTCGGCGGCGGCTATATCGGCCTTGAAGTGGCGGCGGTTGCCGTCAAGCGCGACATCGATGTGACCGTGCTGGAAATGGCGCCCACCGTGCTGGGCCGTGTCACCTGCAAGGAAGTGGCGACCTTCTTTGAGCGCGTGCACGGGGAGGAAGGCGTCAAGATCCTCACCAACACGGCGCTGGAAAGCATTGAAGGCGACAGCCATGTCACCGGCGTCAAGACCGGGTCGGGCGACATCATCCCGGCGGACTTTGTGATTGCCGGCATTGGCATTCTGCCCAACATGGAACTGGCCGAAGAGGCGGGCATCGACTGCGGCAACGGCATTGTGGTGGACGAGCTGTGCCGCACTTCCGTGCCGGATGTGTATGCGGCAGGCGACTGCACCTTCCATCCCAACCCGATTTACAAGACTGATTTGCGGCTTGAATCCGTGCACAACGCGCTTGAGCAGGCCAAGACAGCGGCCGCCCATATCTGCGGCAAGGACAAGCCCTACGGCCAGGTGCCGTGGTTCTGGTCGGACCAGTACGATCTCAAGCTGCAGATCGCCGGTCTGAGCCAGGGCTTTGACGAGGTCGTCATCCGTGGCGACATCACCGGTCGGTCCTTTGCGGCGTTTTATCTGAAGGAAGGGCAGATGATCGCGGTGGACGCGGTCAACCGCGCGCCGGAGTTCATGATGTCCAAAATGCTGCTTCAGAAGGGCACAAGCGTGCCGGCCGAGCGTCTGGCAGACGAATCCATCGAGATGAAGGACATTGCCAAATAGCGGCCGAAGCAGGCCTGCCGCGAGCGGGTAGGTCAGGGCGCTTGACGTACCGCCAGCAAGGCTTTAATTCCAAAGACATAAAAAGTGACGGGTGCGTCATCTTTACGGAGTGCGGACAGGATTTGTCTGTCCGCGCTACCGGTTTTGGTCATGGGCTTGCGTCTCCCAAAACCACCCCGTAAGACACCACCCGACGAAATCAGATGTGTGGGCGCCAGCTGTATGGACGACCCGCGGTTTAGAACGATGCGAGAGGGAACATGGCGAAGATTACCTATGTCGAGCATGACGGAACTGAACATGTTGTGGATGTGGCCGATGGCCTGTCCGTCATGGAAGGCGCAGTCAATAACATGATCCCCGGCATTGATGCCGATTGCGGCGGCGCCTGCGCCTGCGCAACGTGCCATGTCTATGTGGACGAAAAATTCGCTGACAAGATCGAGCCGAAGGAAGACATGGAACAGACCATGCTCGACTTCGCCCCGGACGTGAAAGAAACCTCACGCCTCTCCTGCCAGATCAAGGTCTCCGACGCGATTGACGGCATGGTCGTCCGCATGCCGGAGAGCCAGCACTAAAGACTTTCCGCGCCGGAGCGACCCTCCCGCGCACGCGAATGAGAACAGCGCCCCCGGCTAGTCCCGGCGGGCGCTGTTTTCGTTTGGAGCGGTTCTCCGATCCGTATCCCCGGATCAAGTCCAGGGATACGGAAGGCAGTATTGCTGCTACCCCTGCAACTCCTTGAGCAGCTCTGCCAGCAGGTCCATGCCGCTGACCCAGCCTGAGTCGAGGCCGGCGATGGCGGATTCGAAGCAGGCCAGTTCTGCTTCTGTGGCTTCGTGGGGTGACCAGGTGAGGCGCATTTTGGTTTTGCCGTCTGCCTCTTCAAACGTCACCGTGGTGAGCAGGACGCGCGGCCAGTCGGGCATCATGGGGTTGGCGGCGATGTTCCACTCGGCATCGGTGTTGGACATCAGCATCACCAGCTTTTCCGGCGGCGAGACTTCGGTGTATGTCGAAATCTGGTAGCCCGAGCTCTGGCTCATGCGCATCTCGTTGCGCCAGACGCCGCCAACGCGGACGTCCAGCTCGTGGATGACAGTTTCGACATTGGGGCCATACCAGCGGGCGAGGAGCTCGGGGTCGGTCCATGTCTTCCACACCATGTCGCGGGGCGCGTCGAACTCACGGTCGAGAATGTAGGTAGGGAGCTCGCTCATTTTTGTGGTCCTTCTTGTGTGGCATTCTTCATGTCATCAAGCAGGTCATCAAGCTGGTCAAAGCTTGCCGACCAGAATTGTCTGAACTCTTCCAGCCACGTTACGGCGGCCGCCATGGGCGCGGCCTTGAGGCGGGCGGGGCGGCGCTGGGCGTCAATGTCCCGCTCCACCAAGCCGGCGCGCTCCAGCACCTTGAGATGCTTTGAGACGGCAGGCTGACTCATGGCAAAGGGTGTCGCCAGGTCGTTGACAGACGCTTCACCGGAGGCGAGGCGCGTCAGGATCGCGCGGCGGGTCGGGTCCGCCAGCGCCGAGAAGATGGCGTCGAGATTTTGCGGCTGGGGTCCAAGGCTGATCTGTTCCATAACCAAGTGGTTATATTAAGGACGAACGGTGGTCAAGTCCATGGGGATGCGGACCTTCCCAACAAAAACACAAAACTTATCCCCGCTCTCTTTGGGTGCTGGATAATGCAGGCATCTCCCGCCACAAGGGCACCCGGGCCGTCCGGGCTTGGGCGGGGGAGCGAATGCCTGGAAGCAGGAAGGTATGGGTCGCGCGGCCTGAGCCATTTCTGTGCGGCGGCAGCGAGTAACGGGCGCTGTGGCTATAGAGGCGGTGACGGTTCGGCCCGGCGCATGGAGTAAGATCGCCCCGGTGGACGTGCATGCATGGCAAGGCGCGAGGACTAGCCCACGCTTTGAATGCATGTGTGACCGGTAGCAGGGCTGCGGCGGAGCAAGGCGGGTAACACCCGTACCGCCGGTTCTATTGGCACCGAAGCATGTTCGCGTGCGGAGCGTCTGAGGACTGCCCCCTTGTCTGATTAGTCGCATGAGCCTTCGCAGGCCTCAGGCGCTCCCACTCCCTTGCCCGCGTCGGAGCATTTGGGACGTGACGGAATGGATAACCGTGGCGATGTCTCGCGTGCGGATGCTGACGGCTGTCTTTTAGAACCCGTATCCCCGGACTTGATCCGGGGTCCACTCTCAGTCGCTGCGCAGTTGATCGGTGGCGAGTAGGCCCCGGATCAAGTCCGGGGCACGGAAAATATTTGGAAAAGGGAGAGCAGCCTACGAAGCGGCCGCCGTGCCTGTCTCTTCGGCTTCCGGTGCAGTTGCACTAAGGGGCTTGGCGTCGGTTGGCAGGTGACAGGTCACTCGGGTGCCTTCGCGCGGGGCGCTTTCAAGAGATACCCAGCCGCCATGCAACTCGACAAAGCTGCGCACCAGGGTAAGTCCCAGGCCGGCGCCGCGACGTTTTTCTGAACTGCCGCGGGCCTCAAAGCGGTCAAACACGGTCGCCTGATGTTCCGGCTTGATGCCGTCGCCCGTGTCGCGCACCCAAAGGCGGATTTCACCGGCGTCACGTTCCCCGCCCAGCGTGATGGTGTCGCCGGGGTTGGTAAAGGAGATGGCATTGGACAGGAGGTTGAACATGATCTGCTTCAGGCGCCGTGAGTCAGCCTGAATGCTGCCGAGATTCTTGGGGTGCTCGATTTCAAGCACCCGCTTGCCCTGCTTAGCGCGCGGGCTGGCCATGTCAAACACCTGGGTCATCACCTGATCCAGATCGACCGGGTCCACATCCAGCGTCATCGCACCGGCCTCGATGGTGGCGAGGTCGATGATGTCGTTCACAAGATCAAGCAGCTCGCTGGCGGATTTGAGAACACCGCCGGCATATTCGCTCTGCTTTTCGTTGAGCGGGCCGAAAAGCTCCGTGTTCAGAATTTCACCAAAGCCGATGATGTTGGTGAGCGGTGTGCGCAGTTGATACGACACATGGCTGATGAACTCAGACTTGAGCCGGTCCGCGGTTTCAAGCGCGTCATTGCGGTCCCGCAGCGCGCGCTCAATGCGCGAGGCGTCGGTCACGTCCACATAGGTGAGCAGCGTGTTGCCGTCGGGCAGGGGAACGGCGGCATAGTCGATGACCGAGCCGTCCGGGCGCGACAGGCGACCGGTCTTGTTGCCGCGTTCGTCGCTGACCGCCGTGATGCGGCCCTTGATCTCGGCCCACTCGTCGGTGTTGCTGTACAGGCCCTGACACCAGTCGATGATCTGGTCGATATGCGGTTCGCCGGAAAGCTGCTGCGGCTCCAGCTGCCAGATGCGTTGGTAAGCCGGGTTGTGCAGCTTGAGGCGGCCATCCGAACCAAACACCGCAACACCCTCATAAAGCTTGTTGAGGGTTTCCATCTGCACGTGCTGCGCAGTGGTGAGGCTGGACTCAAGCTTGAGTTGGTCCGTGACATTTTCGTAGAGATACAGGAGCCCGCCAAACGGGTGCGGCTGGCTGATGACCCGCAGGGTGCGCCCGTCCGGCAGGTGCCACAGCTCGTCCGTTGGTTCGTTGCTTGTATAGAGCGCCAGACGCTGCTGCTTCCACGCGCGGAAATCCGTCTGCTCGGGGAGACGGCGCGCCTCACGCAGCATTTCCAGCACTTCACCCTCGCTGGGTTCCGTATCAAGAAAGCTCTCTTCAAGGCCCCAAAGGGTCTGGAAGGCGCGGTTGTAAAACCGCAGGCGACGGTCCGGCCCAAAGATGGCAACCGGGCTTGCCAGCCGGTTGAGCGTGTCGCGGTGGGCTTCAAGGTGGCGTTGCAGATCCGCTTCGGCTTCCGACAGGGAGGAGATGTCCAATGCAAAGCCTGCACTGCCTCCGTCACCCAGCGGCAATTCGATGATGTCCAGAACCTGACGCTCGCCATTGACCACGGCGTTGGCGCGATCGCGAAACTCTGTCTGCGCAGCAATGGCGGTGGTTGCAGATTTGAGAATGTCTGCGCCCAGGAGTTCCCGGCCTTCGTCAATGGCGGTATCCGCATCCTTGGCTTCAACGGCCTTGGCATAGGCCCCGTTGACCCAGATGAGCGCCCCGTCAGCCGAGCGGCGCCACGCGGAGAACGGGGCAGCATCAGTGACCTGGCTCAAAAGCGTGCGCTCACGATCCGCCTTGCGTGCGGTTTCAACAAGGCGGGATTCTTCTTCGCGCTCGCCGGTGATGTCACGCATCCACAGGACGGCCTGAGCTCCGGCGGGACGACCTTCAGCTTCATAGGTACGTCCATCACGCATCTGCAGGCTGAGCGAGAACCGCGCCCCGCGCTCGCGCAGACGCGACACGCCGTTGCGCAGCGCTTCGGCATCTTCCGGCTCAAGGCGCGAAAGCACGAAATCAAAATCAACAGCGCCCGACGACGGGTCGGCAAGCCCCGCGGTGGAGCCAACCACGCGCGGACGGCCCCAGTTGCGCGAGCCGGTGGGGGTCACCATGCGTTCCGGTGACCAGATGAAAACCGCGTCCGGCTCGGCCGACAAAATGCTCTCGGCACTGTCGAGCTTTGTTTCAAGCTCGGTCATGCGCTCGGCCCGCGCTGTGAGGTCGCGGCGGTTGCGTTTGAAGGCGCGACCTGCAGCCCACAGGGCGCCGATGGCAATGATGACGGCGCCACCTGCGACCGACGCAAGCAGCGTCTCTATGGAGGCCGCTTCAAGGCCGTCTGGAAAGTTCTGCTGGGCACGAAGTGTGGTGGGTGTCATCAGGGCGCAGGCC
>JBCBUN010000073.1:0-7386 GCA_039818145.1 Pseudomonadota bacterium | reverse complement strand
ATTCCCTGGATCTGGATTGTGCTTCTGGCATCGCTGGCGATGGCAGGTGCCTATGGCGCCTATATCATGATGCCGCATGTGGCGAGCCGCATTGACCGGTTTCTTGATCCAGCCTCCGGCGACACCTATCAGATCGACACGGCGCTTGATGCGTTTTCACGTGGCGGTTTTCTGGGCATGGGTCCGGGCGAAGGCACGATCAAGCGCGTGCTGCCGGATGCACATACCGATTACATTTACGCTGTCACGGCCGAAGAGTTCGGCGCGCTTATGTGTCTTCTGGTGCTTGCCATTTTCGGCTTTGTCGTCCTGCGATCCTTTGCGCGGGTCATGGGTGAGACGGACAAGTTTGTCCAGTTGTCAGCCTGCGGTCTTGCGGTGCTCTTCGGTGTTCAGTCGATCATCAATCTGGGTGTGAACCTCAACCTGTTGCCGGCCAAGGGCATGACGTTACCCTTCGTTTCCTATGGCGGGTCGTCATTGATCGCGCTGGCCATTTCCATGGGCATGCTTCTTTCCCTTACCCGCCGCCGCGTTGGCAGTCAGGCGGCTTTGACCTCCCGCATTATCCCGGGGCTTCGCCCGGCGCGGATGGCGGGAGGAGTGGTATGAGTAAGCCAATCGTCATTGCCGCCGGCGGGACCGGTGGTCATCTTTTTCCCGGTCAGGCTCTGGCACAGGAGCTGGTGCGTCGCGGCCGGAAGATCGCCGTAATCACGGATCATCGTGTTTCCGGTGTGCAGGCGCGGTTTCCCGATGCAGAAATCTTCTCTGTTCCCTCCGCTACGCCCTCCGGCGGTGGCCTGGTGGGCATGGTTTCAGCAGTCATTCCGATCATTCGTGGCATCCTGGCGTCCCGAAAAGTGCTGGTGAAGCTCGATGCAAGTGCTGTGATCGGCTTTGGCGGCTACCCGACACTGCCGCCGCTGGTCGCCGCCTATATGCGCGGCATTCCCACAGCAGTACATGAGCAGAACGCGGTGCTGGGTCGCGTCAATCGCCTGATGGGACCGCGGGTGAACGCCATCGCTTCCACCTTTGAAAAGCCGAAATATCTGACAGAAAAAGACGCGCCGAAACTGTCACTCACCGGAAATCCCGTGCGTGACCAGATCATCAAGGTTGCTGACCGCAGCTATGTAGCGAGTGCCGGTGACAGTGCGTTCAACCTGCTGGTGTTCGGCGGCAGTCAGGGTGCGCGTGTCATGAGTGACATTGTACCCGCAGCCATAGCTCAGTTATCAGAAGCACAGCGGACCCGTCTGCGCGTGGTCCAGCAGGCACGGCCGGAAGATGTCGAGCGTGTGTCGCAGGCCTATGCGGATGCAGGGGTGACCTGCGAAGTTGCGTCGTTCTTTGAAGATATGCACGAGCATATCGCCGCCGCGCAGCTTGTGGTGGCACGCTCGGGTGCCTCAACAGTAACGGAACTGGCCGTTGTTGGCCGTCCATCCTTCCTTGTGCCTTTGCCGCATGCCATCGATCAGGACCAGCTTGCCAATGCTCAGGTGCTCAGTGACGCGGGCGGTGCATGGCTGATGCAGCAAAAACACTTCACGCCGGATCTTGTCTCGGCGGAACTTGAACATCTCATGGTTGCGCCGGACCAGCTGGAAACAGCGGCCGCCTGCGCCAAGTCTGTTGCCCGGCCTGACGCCGCAGCGCGTCTGGCCGATTTAGTTGAGGCGCTCGCCTCGGGGAGTACGAACCAGTGAGCGATCTCGCCCGCACTTTTGGCACTATCCACTTCGCCGGTATCGGCGGCATCGGCATGAGCGGTATTGCCGAAGTCATGCACAATCTTGGCTATACGGTGCAGGGGTCCGACCTGTCCGACAACGCCAACGTGAAGCGCCTGCGCGACCTGGGCATTCATGTGTTCATCGGTCAGCGGGCTGAGAACCTTGAAGGCGCTGCCTGTATCGTCATTTCATCTGCCGTCAAAGATGACAATGCTGAAGTTATTGCGGCCCGTGAAGCAAAGCTGCCGGTCGTGCGTCGTGCGGACATGCTGGCTGAGTTGATGCGCCTTAAGAGCTGCGTCTCCATTGCGGGCACCCACGGCAAGACGACAACGACGTCGCTTGTATCGTCACTGCTGGATGCGGCGGGCTTTGATCCCACTGTCATCAATGGCGGCATCATCAACGCCCATGGCACCAATGCCTATCTTGGGCAGGGTGAGTGGATGGTCGTTGAGGCGGATGAGTCCGACGGTACGTTCATCAAGCTGCCATCAACTGTTGCGGTGGTGACGAACATCGATCCGGAACATCTGGATCACTATGGCGATTTCGACACGTTGCGGGAGGCCTTCCGGTCTTTTGTCGAGCAGGTGCCGTTCTATGGATTTGCGGTGCTCTGCATTGATCATCCCGAAGTGCAGGCGCTGTTGGGGCGCGTGCGTGACCGGCGCGTTGTGACTTACGGCCTCAGCCCGCAGGCGGATGTGCGCGTGGTCGATCTTGATTTTGTAGACGGACGGTCGGTGTTCTCTGTTGAACTGAGCGATCGCGTCAAAGGCGACACACGCCGCATTGATGGTCTCGCGCTCCCCATGCCGGGTGAACACAATGTCCTCAATTCAGCGGCTGCTATCACCGTTGCCCGCGAAATGGGCGTGCCGGACGACAAGATCGTTGAAGGCCTGTCACGCTTTGGTGGGGTGAAGCGGCGCTTCACACTGACAGGCACGTGGAATGGTGTGGCCATCTATGATGACTACGGCCATCACCCGGTTGAAATCTCCGCGGTACTTGCTGCTGCGCGGTCTGCCGCAAAGGGCCGCATCATTGCGGTGGTTCAGCCGCACCGGTACACGCGCCTGCGTGATTTGTTTGAAGAATTCTGCAGCTGTTTCAACGATGCCGATCTGGTCTTGGTGGCGGATGTCTTCCCGGCTGGTGAGGAGCCCCTGGAGGGCTATTCCGCAGCCACGCTTACGCAGGGCCTGATCGATCACGGCCACAAGAACGCTGTCCAACTGGCGTCGCCTGATGATCTGGCCACGCTGGTTGCCGCGGAAGCCAAGGAGGGCGACATGGTTGTCTTCCTGGGTGCCGGCAACATCACTCAATGGGCAAATGCGCTGCCTGGCGAACTTGAAGGCAAGGGAGGGGCTGCATGACGCAGACACAAACCCACCCAGCATTGCTTGATCGGCTGCCGAAGGTGCGCGGCACCTACAAGGAAAATGCACCGCTGGCACCTTTGACCTGGTTCCGCGTTGGCGGCGCAGCAGATGTTCTGTTTACGCCTGCGGATGCGGATGACCTTGCGACCTTCCTTGCTGGTTGCCCCGACGACATTCCGGTTCTCGTTGTGGGCGTCGGGTCAAACCTGCTTGTGCGCGACGGCGGCATCGATGGCGTGGTGATCCGGCTTGGATCCGGCTTTACAGCGATTGAGCGTATTGATGACACCCGGATGCGCGCCGGCTGCGCTGTGCCTGACATTATGCTGGCTAAGGCAGCGCTCGACGCGGGACTGACCGGATTGGAGTTCTACCGTGGCATTCCCGGTGCGCTGGGCGGTGCGTTGCGCATGAACGCCGGTGCCTATGGCCGTGAAACCAAGGACGTGCTGATTGAAGCTGAAGCGGTCACCCGCAAGGGGGAGCGCATCACCCTGAGCAATGCGGACTTTGGGTATTCCTATCGCCACTCTGATGTGGCTGATGATCTCATTTTCACCTCGGCCCTGTTTCAGGCAGCCCCCGGTGACAAAGACGAGATTAAAGAGCGTATGGACGAGATCACCTCGTCGCGCGAAGACAGTCAGCCGATCAAGAGCCGAACCGGCGGATCAACCTTCAAGAATCCCGGCGGAACCAATCCGGACGGCCCCAAGGCCTGGAAACTGATTGATGCGGCCGGCGCGCGTGGTCTCAAGCGTGGCGGGGCGCAGGTCTCGGAGCAGCACTGCAATTTCCTCATCAATACAGGCGATGCCACCGGCAGCGACCTTGAGGGTCTTGGTGAAGAGGTGCGGGCGCGCGTGAAAGAAACAAGCGGCATTGAACTCCAATGGGAGATCAAACGGGTTGGCCGGGAGGCGCAGACATGAGCCGCGCTGACACACATGTCGCCGTCCTTATGGGCGGCTGGTCTGCAGAGCGTGAGGTATCGCTGTCCTCTGGCAAGGGATGTTCGGCCGCCTTACGTGAAGCGGGCTTTACCGTCACCGATGTAGATGCGGGACATGATCTCGCGCAGGTGCTTGCTGATCTCAAGCCTGATGTGGCGTTCAATGCACTGCACGGACCATGGGGCGAAGATGGCTGCGTGCAGGGACTGCTCGAAGTTCTGGAGTTGCCCTACACTCACTCGGGCGTGCTGGCGTCTGCCCTTGCCATCGACAAGCAGCGGGCAAAACACCTTTTGGCCAATACGGGCATGCCGGTTGCTGAAGGTCGCGTGGTGACACGCGAAGAAGCGGCATCGACCCATGCCATGGATGTCCCCTATGTCATCAAGCCTCTGGACCAGGGATCATCAATCGGCGTTTTCATTGTGCGGGAGGGTGACAACCGGCCGCCTGCGGAACTATCCGACCCCAAGTGGAATCTCGGCGAAGAGATGCTTGTTGAAGCCTTTGTGGCCGGTCGTGAATTCACCTGTGCCGTCATTGACGACAAGGCGCTTGAGGTCATTGAGATCAAGCCGCGGACGGCGTTCTATGACTATGAAGCGAAGTATGCGGCTGGCGGGTCCGAGCATCTGCTCCCTGCGCCCATCGACGATGGGTTGAAGCAGCGCATTCAGGACCTGTCCTTGAAGGCGCATCGCGGCCTTGGCTGCCGGGGCGTCTCACGGTCCGACTTTATATTTGATGAGAAACGCGGCGAGCCCGTGTTCCTTGAGGTCAATACGCAACCGGGCATGACGCCGACGTCGCTCGTGCCGGAAATTGCGGCCTATGGCGGCATGCCGTTTCCAGAGCTGGTTGCTTGGATGGTGGAGGATGCGTCATGCCGACGGTAAGATCCGGAGCAAAGAAGAAGAGCCCCGCTAAGCGTAAACCGACATCTCGTGCGCGCCGTACGCCAGCAACACCACGTAAAAACGGGACGTTCCGGTCTGGCAGTAGCCGGTCGCAGAAATCATTTGGCCGTCGGGGTGCCGCTCCAACCGGGTTTAGAGCCCGCATGGGCGCATTCTTGAATGCCAGTCGTTTCTTTGGTTTGGCTGCTGTGGCGCTGCTGGTTCTTACGCTTGGCTATGGCCTTGTCGCCGGCGGGCACGTTGCTGCCTTTGGCGTGGCTGTTGTGGAGCAGAGCAAGTCTGCGGTGGCAGCGCTTGGACTGCGGGTGGATGAAGTCACTGTTGAAGGACGCACGCGCACCGAGGCAGCGGATGTCCTCAAGGCCCTTGGGGCGACACGCGGACAGTTCATCTTTGACATTGATCTTGTGGCGGCGCGGGACCGTCTTGAGCGTCTGGAATGGGTGGAACGCGCGACTGTATCGCGGCACCTGCCTGGCACCGTTCACGTGCAGCTCATGGAGCGCGAACCGTATGCGGTGTGGCAGCGCGGCGGGCGTCTCTCGCTCGTGGACCGTACCGGCTCATTGATTACAGACAACAATCTGTCGGGCTTTGCGCATCTGCCGCTTGTGGTTGGTCACGGCGCACATCGCAATGCGTCCGCGTTGATGAAAGAACTGATGGCCAAGCCTGCTCTTGCGGCGCGCGTGCAGGCTGCGGTGCGTGTTTCGAACCGTCGATGGAACCTCAAACTGCAAAATGGCATCGAGGTTCGGCTGCCTGCCCGTGGCATTTCTGACTCACTTAGAAAATTGGTGCGTATGGACGCCAAAAATGGCGTTCTTTCGCGGAATATCCGCGCTGTGGACCTACGCGTTCCGGGACGAATCACTATACTGATTGATTCGGAGTCCGCGGCGCAGAGGCGCGCCGCGTTCCAGACACGTTCGGTAGAGGGGGGACGTGACGCATGAATGTAATCACGCTGCCAACTCATACGCGGGGGAGCGATACCGCTTCTTCCAAGGCGCGGGGCAATACGCCTCAGCGCGGCAGCGGACGTCATGCGAACCGTGGCGGCATTGTTGCTGCCCTGGATGTGGGTACATCCAAAATTACCTGTTTCATTGCGCGCGTTGATGCAGCAGCTGAGGGAACCTCAGCGCCAGCCGTCCGCGTGATCGGCATCGGCCAGAAAGTGTCCCGTGGTGTACGCGCCGGGGCGGTTGTGGATATGGACCTGGCTGAAGAAGCCATTCGTGCGGCGGTCGATCAGGCTGAACGCATGGCGGGCATGACGGTCAGGGAAGTTCTGGTAACAGCCTCAGCGGGCACCCCGCGCAGCCATCGGTTGTCTGTGCGTGTTGCCATTGGCGGTCAGGAAGTCAGCGGCGATGACCTGTCCCGCGTTCTCAAGCATGGCCAGACCCACTGCGTGACCGACGATCAGGCTGTCATGCATGCGATCCCTGTTGGCTACACAATTGATGGCAGCCCCCGCATTGCTGATCCCATCGGCATGTTCGGTGACCGGCTTGGTGTGGATATGCATGTTGTATCTGCTTCGCCAGGGCCGCTTCGTAATCTGCTGGTGTGCGTTGAGCGGTGTCACCTTGAACCGGTGGGAGTCGTCTGTGCGCCTTATGCCAGCGGGCTTTCATCGCTGGTGGAAGATGAGATTGATCTTGGCGTGGTATGCGTCGACATGGGCGGTGGCACGACGTCTATCTCAGCGTTTGTTGAAGGCAGTCTGCTGCATGTGGATGTGCTTCCTGTTGGTGGTCAGCATGTCACCAATGACATTGCACGCGGTCTTTCCACACCGCTGGCGCATGCGGAGCGCATGAAGACGCTTTATGGGTCAGCACTTGCCAGCCCTTCAGACGAACGCGAAATGATTGACGTGCCGCAGGTCGGTGAAGATGTCAGCGATGCGGCCAACCACATTCCCAAATCCATGCTCACCGGCATCATTCAGCCGCGCGTTGAAGAAACGCTCGAGCTGGTGCGTGACCGGCTCATGGCATCAGGCATTGGCAGCATGGTGGGACGACGTGTCGTTCTGACCGGCGGTGCAAGCCAGCTTACAGGATTGCGCGATATCGCAGCGCGTGTGCTCGACAAGCAGGTGCGCCTCGGGCGCCCGCTGCGGGTTGCAGGCCTTGCAGAAGCAACAGGTGGCCCAGCCTTCTCGGCGTGCGCCGGTTTGCTGCTTTATGCGCGCGGGCATCAGGCCGAACTGGCGACACCGCAAATGCTTGAAGATGACGTTGCCCTTGGCGACGGCACGACAGGACGCTTCTCGAAAATCGGGAGGTGGCTGAAGGAGAATTTCTAAATTTGTTCAAGAGGTTCATCGGCAGGCGGACCATTTTGAACTAACGTATGACTTAGGCGAATC
>JBCBUN010000072.1:0-7393 GCA_039818145.1 Pseudomonadota bacterium | reverse complement strand
TTGTTCGGATACGGAAACTAGATACCTTCAAATTTTGAAGTGATTGTAGAAAGCTGCGCCAGTGGAGAGAAACCTCTGCGTATCCTTGTCCGCCAATACCGCAAGCTCACACTCGATCAGCCGCCCAGGTACGCTCGCCCCCACCGCCTGTCGTGGACTTTTTTGAAACAACGTACTCCAACCTCGATACTAAAGTTGCGGGCCCGGGAGTGCATCTCTTCGAAGAAGACAGCACCGGTGGGTAGGGTCGTGCTTTGTCAGATTGGCTGGACGCACTTACTAGTCCATGTCATCCGGACAAACGCCGGAAAGAGCAAAGCAAACGCACTCTTGCCTGCCGCAGGAGGTGGAGCCAGGTGGAAGCGAGCTAGACCCCCAGAAATCAATATAAATCAACCACTTAGTGTCTGCGTGGATTTCGTCCGTGTACCACGAATGTGTACCATTGCGCAGAACAAACTGAGCTGCGGATGAACTGCTTCAATGTTGTGGCTGTGGTTGAACCATTTGGATTATCTGAGCGGCAAGCAGAGCTAGTTGGCGTTCGGTCTGTGACTTCCGTTCCGCCGACTTGTCGGCGCTGTTGAAGGCAACGCCATAGGGTGTGGGAGCACCGCGCAGCGCGTGTGTTATGTCACGCAGCATTCCAAGTGTGGTAACGGCGCCTTGCATGCCGGCACCGCCGGAAATCAGTCCGACTGGACGTCCATCGAAATACGGACGCGTATCGCGGCTGAGGTCTTCTGCGTAGTCTAGCGCGTTCTTGATCAGGCCAGAGACCGATCCGTGATAGCCGGGCGATCCAATCACGATGCCGTCGGCGATCCGCAGCGCATCTACCAGATCAGCCGCCTTTTCAGTCCGGTCGGGTGCTTCCGTCGCGTAGAATGGAAAGTCGAGGTCAGGCCCGGCGAACATCCGCGTCCTGGCGCCAAGACCTTCCGCATACGCCAGTGCCTGCTCCACAGCCACCTGCGTCGATGACCCGGGACGCAGCGTGCCGCCTATCCCAACAATGAATGGTTGGCGCGAAGGGCGGTCCACTGTGTGCTGCATGGTCATCGGGAGGAGTCAGACAGCAACATAGGCACCATCCAGCGGCAGAGCCGCGCCGTTCATATAGGCCGCGCCATCGCTGCACAACCATGCACAGAGCTCACCGACTTCATGAGGTTCCGCCATGCGCTTGGCGGGGATGTTGTCGATGAGCGGTGCAAGAATTTCTGGTGTCGTGTCCAGAACGTTTTGAACCAGCGGTGTCTTGACAGCGCCGGGGCAAACCGCGTTCACCCGGATGTTCTGTGTCGCATATTCAGCAGCCGCACTCTTTGTCATGCCGACAACACCATGTTTCGCCGCCGTGTACTGAACAATCTGAGGACTGCCAATCAGGCCCATGATTGACGCGATATTGATGATCACACCCCCGCCGACAGTTTCCATATGTGCCAGTTGATGTTTCATGCACAGAAACACGCCGCGCAGATTGACCGAAATGACTTCGTCGAAATCCTCGGTCTTGGTCTCGGAGAACGTGCATAGCGACCCTTCAATACCTGCGTTGTTGATCGCAAGGTCGATCCTGCCAAACCGACCGATGGCGGCCTCAAAGGCATTGATGACGCTTGCTTCATCGCGAACATCGCCCTGCGTGCATTCCGCCTCATGGCCCTCGTCGGTCAGCTCCGTTGCGATGCGACCGGCAGCGTCGCCATTGAGATCAAAGCCTGAGACGCTTGCGCCATATGCTGCAAAAACCCTGGCGGTTGCAGCGCCGATACCCGACCCGATGCCGGTAATGAAGACTGTCTTGTTACGAAGATTCATGGCCGGTTTCTCCCAATGCCCATGTCCGATGACGTTGTCTGCCCATGTCATGCTCAACGAAACTCGATGGGCATCTTTCCCAGGACGCGGAAGAAGGACTCCGACCAAGCGCAGTCGTCATATTGGATTTCAGCTTTGGGCAGACGTGAGACAAATGCGTGGAACGCCCGGCTGGCTTCCATGCGCGCCAGCTGGTTGCCAAGGCAGGTGTGCGCTCCACCGCCGAAGGACGTGTGGCTGATCCCCGTGCGGGTGATGTCCATAGTGTCCGGATCATCATGAATGCGTGGATCGTGATTGGCGGCGCCGAGCATCATCCACAGGACTGCGTTCTCCGGCAGTGTCTTTCCGCCGATCTCATATGGTTCGGTCAGGACACGCCAGTTGAAAAGCACCGGCGTGTCATATCGCAGGCATTCTTCAACCGTGTTCTTGGCGAGATCCGGGTTCTGCTTCAGCAGTTCTGCCTGATCCGGGTTTTCAATGAGGGCCTTTGTGCCATTGCCGATCAGGCCGATAGTTGTTTCAAACCCGGCAATCAGTAGACCAATGGCTTGAATGGCCAATTCTACGTCCCCGAGACGGTCGCCCTTTTCCTCTGACTGAATAAGGTTGGTCAGCAGGTCTTCGCGGGGATTAGCCCGGCGCAGCTTGATCTGCTCCTCGAAGTAGTCGGCCATCTGCTCGCCGGCCTGCCGAGTCTGCTCGACCACGTCTTCGGGCAGGAAGCGGGCAAAGAACGCATTGGTCCGTGCGGCTGTCCACGCTGTGAACTGGTCGATGTCTTCTTCGGGCAGCCCCATGATCCGGCAGATCATGCGTGAGGGAATGCGCAGCGCCAGATCTTCGACGACTTCCATGCCGCCCTGCTTCAAGGCTTTCTGCATGGCTTCATCGACAACGCGGTCAATCTCGCCTTCAATATACTGAAGTGCCTTGGGCGTGAATGCGCCTAGCACCAGCCTGCGCAGTCGGGTGTGGGCCGGCCCGTCCATGTTGAGCATGAAATCCCGGAAACTTCCGCGGCGATCCTGATCGTCCATGTTGGGGGAAGACCCGTCAGACAAAGTCTGGCTGGTGGGGGCGTTGCGGAATACGTCGACAACATCCGCGTGCCGGGAGATCCGCCAGGGACCCACCGGGGTCTCATTGACGGGATCGTTTTCCCTCAGCTGGTTCATGGCCGGATACGGATCATCCCGGAAGCTGGGCGCAAACGGATTGGCGCCAGCCCAGCCGTCATCTTCCACTGCTGCTATATTCTGGTCGCTCATGATGCGCCTCCAGCAACCTTGAAGACGTCATAAATGACTTTTCCTGACCCGAATTCCCGCATGCAGCCCAGGAACACGTGGCGGCCAAGCCACGCATGCTTCTCCGAGTCGGTCTGGAAATACGGCGTCGAGTAGAAATACATCTCGCTGCCGGGAATCGTGCCGCCGGACTGGATGGTTTCGATCTGTTCGGGTGTCATGTCGCCGATGCCGTTGTAGTGGCAATAGGCGTGGGTGCCATCGTCCAGCTCCACGGAGAAGCGAACATCCAGATACCAGACCCCATTGGGCATGATGGTGATCCAGTCTCCGGCCGGCGAGACGACGGAGCCTGAAATGCCCGGTCCATGCATATCGATGC
The DNA here is from genome assembly GCA_039818145.1 of Pseudomonadota bacterium. Lineage (GTDB taxonomy): Bacteria > Pseudomonadota > Alphaproteobacteria > CGMCC-115125 > CGMCC-115125 > Pyruvatibacter. Next base: position 3,931 of record JBCBUN010000072.1, on the reverse strand, counting down.
TGGTCACGTTCCAGACCATCTGAGTCCCGACATTGTGTACGGGCGCTGCAACCGCATCCCATGTGAATGCGTATTCAAGTTTCGGCGCTAAGGCACCTGAAGGTGCACCTGATCCATCGGCTCCCATGCCAACTCCCCCTAGGCTTTGTGTGGTCTTGTTGCAGGGAGTGTCTGAGATTTGCCGGGCGACCAACCTACCAATTTGGGTGGGCTTTAGGGGGTAAGGTCAAAAAACTGCGCCGCCTTGGCGGCTGCAGTGCGGTTTTGCACGTTGAGCTTGGCAAAAAGATTTTTGAGATGCCACGCGACCGTGTTGGGCGTGATGCCGTTCTCAGCCGCGATCTGCTTGTTGGTCTTGCCAGCAGCGAGGGCAGCCAGAAGAGTTCGTTCCCGGCGGGTCAGGTCTTCAACCGGGGTAGAGACCTCCTGCTCTTTGGCGGCAAAATCCAGTTCCATGGAAAACAGCTTTGCCAGCTCCTTGAGATAGTCATCATCAATCGGAGGCAGGTTGCCGGCCCGGCCATGAGCGATTCGCCGCAGGGCGTCTTTCATCAAGGGCGTGCAGTCCCAAAGCTGGTCAAGAAAAACACGAAGATACCGTCCGGGCGCACCACGGGAAATGGCCTTGGCCAACTGGCGCGATGCCCTGTCGTCCTTCCCGGCCTGGTGAAGCGCGCGTGCGTCGCGCACCAGAAAGCGTATGAGCGCGCCTGTGCGCCCCGATGCCTCCGCTTCCACCAGAAAGGGAGTGAGCATGCTGCGCGCCTGTTCAATCTCTCCCTGCAGGGTCAGCAGCAGCACCTTTGCGCGCACGTAATGACTGCGCGAGCGTGGCCAGATGCGATGGGAGATCGGCGTGTCGTTGGCTGTGATCCGGTCAAGGTCCTCAACAGCATCCGCTGCCTGTGACAGCCGACCCATGGAGGCGAGGCAGTTTACCCGCTCTGCAAGGGCGTGGACCAGCAGCCGACGGTGACCTTCCTGATGTCCAAGGATTTCAGCCTGTGCCAGCACATCAAGGCAGGCCGCAGCCCCGTCACGCGCACGGGCAAACCGGGCCTTTGTCAGGTAGTAGGCAATAACCGCATCAATGGCGGATGATCCGGTCTCGGCTCCATCTGCCCTGGAAAGGCTTTCTGCCGTGTCATCAAGCCGGTTTCGCTCATAGGCGATTTCAGCCAGGAAGGCGTGCGGCATGGGAAAGTCGGACTTGAAGTGCGTCGCCGCGAGAACCGAGATGGACGTAAATGTCGCTGCCGCGGTATCCAGATCCCCGGATATGATTTCGCCGACGCCCTTGAGGGCTTCCGCATAGATCGCACCGAGATAGTTCTGCGATTGGGTCTGAATCTCCGAAGCAAATCCGGCCAGGCGGGCCGCGCGGTCGAGACTGCCGGAGAAAATCTGCGCGTAGATCACCACGTCCAGCAGGATGCCCTGATTGAACGCGGAAAGGTGTTCAAGGCCGGACAGATCAAGGTCAGCCAGATAGGCAATCGCTTCTGCATCGTCAGCGACATACAGAATGGCGCACTCTAGCAGAAAGGCTTCAAGCTCGAACGTATCCTCGGGAAGGACCAGCGGCGTCTGTGCCTTGACGTCAGGGACAGTGATCGTTTTCAGAACCCTGTTTGCCTTGCTGACCTGCCGCTGAAGCAAAAACGTCCAGCCGAGTGCAATGCGCAACTCGGCCCGTCGGCTCAAGACGTCCTCCGGCAGCGCACCGATCCACGATCCCAGCTGGCCGACCCGGTAGAAACTGAGGAAGGACCGCCAGATACCTTCCAGTGCGTCTGCCGTTTCTTCCCACAGTTCTGCCTGTATACCGTGACGGACCGCGTGCTCATTGAGATCATGGGCAAGAAACCACCGGTGCGCCCGTTCATGACGGCGCTTCGCAGTGGCCGGATCTGACGAAAAGTGCTGCTTGAGAAAGTCACCGAACAGGTGGTGGTACCGGTACCAGCCGGCCTCCTCATCGACCGGTTGCAAGAACAGATTGAGGCGCACCAATTCTTCCAGCTTAGCCTTGCTGCCTGTGCTCTCGGTCACCTCATCGCACAGCTCCGGCACCAGCAGATCAAGATCGGCGGTATCTCGAAGAAAATCCTTTGCGTTTTGTGTCAGGTCACCAATGACATCGCGCGCCAGAAATTCCATCACATCCGTGTTGCCGGACTTGAAATTCTCGATGAATTTATCTGCCGTACCCGATTTGGAAGAAACGATGGCGGCGACCTGAAGGCCGATGGCCCAGCCGTCCGTATACCGATGAATGGTAGACAGCTGGTCATCATCCAGCGTCAGGCCGTAACCTGCCCTCAGAAAATCCCGGGCCTCATTAAGGCTGAAGCGCAGATCGCCGGTGCGCAGTTCAATGACCTGATCGCGTACCTTGAGGGAGGCCAGGTTGAAGTCAGGGATCGTCCGGCTGGCAAGCACAATGCAAAGATTGGGGGGTGCGTTGTGAAGTATGAGTTCCAGAACCTCATTGGTCTGCGCGGTTTCGGCCCGGTGGTAGTCGTCCAGGAATAGCGTGATGTCCGTTTCTAGTTGCTGAATTTCATGGATGAGTGCGTTGACCATCATGTCATTTGACGCGCTGGCAAGCTGGCTTGGAGCATCTGCCGGCAGCTGGCCGGGCAGGGACGTGGCTGCATCAATGGCTGCGGAGAGTGAGGTTAAAAAGACCTGTGCCGTCTGGTCGTTTTCCTCGAGGGAAACCCAGGCGACGGTCTCCCCCTGCGCCGTCAGGTCCCGGCATCGGTGCGCCAGCAAATTGGTTTTGCCATAGCCTGCAGGGGCCATGGCCAGCGTCAGTAGATGCCGCTGGCGGCCTTCAATCGCTTTTGACAGATCCGGACGCGCCACCACATAGCCCCGTGGCAGCGGTGGCTGAAAGCGCGCAGAACCGAGCAAAAATGACACGCGAAGCCTCCCAGCATACTGGCTTGCCCCCCATTTCAGGTGGGTCAATACAAGCCTATCGGCATTGGAAAGCGATACCCCACCAGTTTTGGTGGCTTGGTACCACCCTGCATCAGGCACGGTTCTGTCAGAACGACCGATATCCGGTCGCAAAACGAGCAGAACGGGGATATTCCGATGCGTGTTGGGCTTCAGATGGTTTTTCAGAACTACGAAAAGCGCGTACCGGACGCGCAGGTGTTCCACGAAGAGGTGGCCAATGCCATTCTCGCGGACGAGTTGGGCTTTGATGAGTTGTGGCCGGTCGAACATCACTACGCGGACTATGCGTTCTGCCCGGACAACATGCAGTTTCTGAGCTTCATCGCGCCGCAGACCAAGAACATCAAGCTGGGCACCGGCGCCGTCATCCTGCCGTGGAACGATCCTTACCGGGTCGTCGAGAAGATGATTATGCTCGACATCCTGTCCGGCGGGCGCGCCATGTTCGGCATGGGCCGCGGGCTGTCAAAAGATGAGTATGAGCCCATGGGCATTTCCATGGACGAGGCGCGCGGTCGTTTTGACGAAGCGGCAGAGATCATCCTGGAAGGTCTTGAGACCGGCAGACTTTCCGCAGACGGAGAATTCTGGAAGCGTGGTGACACCATGGTGCGTCCTGCACCAATCGGTTCCTTCAAGGGCCGCACGATGTCCGTGGCCATGTCACCGGACTCCGCCTTACAAGCAGCCAAGCTGGGCGTGGGCGTGATGATGTTCACCCAGAAACCCGCCGAAGCATTGCTGCCGGACCTCGACCGCTACCGCGATGCCTTCAAGGAGCATCATGGCATTGCCTCACCGGCGCCGCGCTTTGCGGATTTTGTGTACTGCTCGAGCAATGCTGCTAAAGCGGAGGAAAAAGGTTTCTCCAATATTGCGGCGTACTACTCACAGGTCATGCAGCATTACGACCTGATGGGCGAGCACTTCTCCAAGATGAAGGGCTATGAGTCATACGGCG
>JBCBUN010000071.1:0-7404 GCA_039818145.1 Pseudomonadota bacterium | reverse complement strand
TTTGATGAGCTGATGGGCGATGGCGAAGGGCGGCGGAACCCAGAAGCCCTTGTCTTCGCCGGCAAGCACGGCGCGCAAATCATCGCGGGAGAACCAGCGGGCTTCTTCGAGTTCGACGCCGTCCACGGTTATCTCTTCCGTCTCAGCCTCAGCATGGCAGCCGATCATCAGCTGTGAGGGATAGGGCCAGGGCTGGGTTGAGTGGTAGCGCACATTGTGAACAGCGATACCGGCTTCTTCCATCATCTCACGGGCCACCGCCTCTTCAATCGACTCGCCGGGCTCAATGAAGCCCGCGAGTGACGAGAACATGCCCTTGGGGAACATCGGCTGACGGCCCAGCAATGCCATGTCGCCGCGCGTGGCGAGCATGATGGCAACCGGGTCCGTGCGTGGAAAGTGTTCGGCGCCGCAGTTCGGGCAGACACGCTTGTAGCCGGCTTCGGCCATGCGACTGGGATGACCGCAGGCGGAGCAGTAGCCGTGGCGCAAATGCCAGTCGATCATGCTCTTGCCCTGGGCCATGATGGCCAGCTCACCGGATGTGATTTCGCCTTTCATGGCGAGACCGCGCAGGTCCTCGAATTCGCCCATACCCTTGAGGGGGCCGTTCTCGGGGTTTTCTCCGAAGGTCACATCCGTGGCGAAGAGAGCCCGCCCGCGCTTGTTGATCCCCAGAAGCACAGTCGTTGAAGCCGGGTTCATCAGCGGCTTCACCATCTCAGGCGGCATCCACGCAATGTCCTTGCCTTCACTGGGCGCTGCTTCGGGCAACACGAAGGGCATCAGTTTATAGAACGGCACATACCGGCTTTCCGGATCCTCCATCTTGCCTTTCAGCCACTCTTCGTCGGTGCGCTTGTCACTGACGCGGTCGAGCGGGTTGTTGGCAAATATGTTCGGATTTGGTTCAAGCGCCATTTTCGGCCTCTTCTTGGATTGAATGCGTCTGTTTCGGGCGGAAACCTGCCACGGCTGGGAATTGCGGGCAAACTTTGCAATTTGCAGTGCGGATTGCACTCCAATTCGGCCCGGATGGCTTGCCTAAAGGGGGGCCCGATCTGATATAGTCTCTTCGGGAGGTTGGCGGCGGACAGGTCCACTCGCCAACCCGGTCAGATCCGGAAGGAAGCAGCCGTAACGAATTCGATCTGGGTCGTTTGTCCAGCCTCCCACCTTCATTTCACCGCAGATATGCCGGAGTACCGCGCGATCTCATGACGGCTCCATCCGACACAGGGCCTGGCGACACAGATTCAGGCGCTCCTGAAGAAGATGCCCCCAATCTGGGCATGACGGCGGATGACGCGGGATTTGATCTCATGGGCGGCGAGGCGACAGCGCCAGCCAAGCCTGCGGAATACCAGGTGCTGGCCCGCAAGTACCGCCCCCAGACCTTTGATGATCTCGTCGGTCAGGAAGCAATGGTCCGGACGCTGGGCAATGCCTTTGCGACCAACCGCATTGCTCATGCCTTCATTCTCACAGGCGTCCGCGGTATCGGCAAAACCACCACCGCCCGCATCCTTGCGCGCGCCCTGAACTATGACGGTGACGGCATCGATGGCCCCACCATCGACATGCCAAAGCTTGGCATCCACTGCCAGGAGATCATGGATTCGCGCCATCAGGATGTGATGGAAATGGACGCCGCGTCGCGCACGGGCATCGGCGACATCCGCGAGATCATTGAAAGCGTCCGCTACGCGCCGACATCAGCGCGCTACAAAGTCTACATCATCGACGAAGTCCACATGCTGTCTAATGCAGCCTTCAACGGGCTGTTGAAGACGCTCGAGGAACCGCCGGCGCATGTGAAGTTCATTTTTGCGACGACGGAAATTCGCAAGGTACCGGTAACGGTTCTGTCACGCTGTCAGCGGTTTGATCTGCGGCGGCTTGATACAGATGCCATGAGCGCGCATCTGGCGAACATCGCCGGCAAGGAAGGTGTGAGTGTCGACGAGGGCGCTCTGGCGCTTATTGGCCGCGCAGCGGAAGGTTCCGTGCGTGACGGGCTGTCCCTGCTGGATCAGGCCATTGCGCATGGCACGCAAGGCGAGGCGATTTCTGCGGACGGTGTGCGGGCGATGCTGGGCCTGGCGGACCGTGGCCGTGTCTTTGACCTGTTCGAGCACGTGATGAAGGGTGATGTGGCAACCGCTCTGACCGAGCTCGCAGCGCAGTATCACGATGGGGCGGACCCGGCTGTTGTCATCTCTGACATGGCGGAACTCACCCATTGGCTCACCCGCCTGAAGCTGGTTGAAAAAGCTGCGGACGACAAGACAGTGTCTGACATGGATCGCACGCGCGGCCTTGAGATGGTCGCCAAGCTTTCCGTGAAGTCTCTGGCGCGCACATGGCAAATGCTTCTCAAGGGTCTGGGCGAAGTAGAACGGGCACCATGGCCGCTTGCGGCAGCAGAGATGGTGCTGGTGCGTCTGGCCTATGCGGCTGACCTTCCAACACCAGAAGAACTCATCAAGAAGTTGCAGAACACGCCGGCACCGGCAGTGGGCACAGCACCACCAGCGGGTGCGCCTGCGAGTGGTGGCGGCAGTTCAGCGGCCATGTCCGCAGGTGCATCTTCCGGGCCGGTTCGTTCTGTTCCATCAGCTCCTCAATCCGGCCCGACAATGGCGCAGACCGCGCCTGCGATGGATGCAGCTCCCGCTGTTCAGTTGCAGCGGTTTGAAGATGTTGTTGCGATGGCCGAACAGAAGCGTGACGTGATGCTGCAGAATGCGCTTGAGCATGACGTTCAACTTGTGAACTTCGCCCCCGGGCGCATTGAACTTGCGGTTCTGCGCGGAAGCGGTGACATCATTCAGGAGTTGTCCCGCAAACTGTCCTCATGGACCGACGAACGCTGGTTTGTGACACAGGCCAAACGCGATGCTGAGCCTTTACAGCCGACGATCGGCGAAACCAAGAAGAACGCTCGTGAAGCCCAAATGCAGGCCATCCGGCAGGAGCCGCTTGTGAAGGCGGCCTTGGAGGCCTTTCCCGGTGCTGAAATTGTTGAGGTTCGTGACCTTGGGGCCGATGCTGCCGCTGAGGCGGCCAATACACCTGCCCCCGTCGAAAGTGACGATGTCATGGATGACGATGCACCGAATACAGAGGATTTTATCTGATGAAGAACCTCACAGGCCTGATGAAGCAGGCTCAGGAAATACAAGCCCGCATGGGCGAGATGCAGGAGCGTGTTGCTGCTCTTGAAGTGGAAGGCACGTCAGGCGCAGGCCTTGTGACCGTTACACTTCGGGGCAAGGGTGAACTCAAAGGCGTCAAGATCGATCCCAGCCTGATGGTTGCTGACGAGGTCGAAATTCTTGAAGACCTGCTCGTTGCTGCCCATGCCGATGCCAAGGCCCGGCTGGATGACAAATTGCAGGAAGAAATGAAGGCCGTCACAGGTGGCATGCCGCTGCCGCCGGGCTTTTCTCTTTAAGGTCACCGTCACAGATGGCCGGACACTCAGCAGGAACTGAAATTGAGCAGCTGATCCAGCTGCTGGCGCGTCTGCCTGGGTTAGGTCCACGGTCAGCGCGGCGCGCGGCGCTGCAGCTGCTGTCCAAGAAGGAAACGCTGATGCGGCCATTGGCGCATGCAATCAGCGAGGCTGCTGACCATGTGCTCACATGTTCGAACTGCGGCAATCTTGATACGCAGGATCCCTGTTCCATCTGCGCTGACACACGGCGCGATGCCAGCGTGATCTGTGTCGTGGAACATGTGGCAGACCTGTGGGCGCTGGAACGCGCTGGTGCGAACTCCGGCCAGTACCATGTGCTTGGCGGCACACTTTCCGCCCTTGATGGTGTTGGACCTGATGATCTCAACATTGCCGGTCTTGTGAACCGCACCATGGGTGGCGGCATCAAGGAAGTGGTGCTCGCGGTCAATGCCACCGTTGATGGCCAGGCCACCGCTCATTACATCATGGACCAGCTTGAAGGCTCCGGAGCAAATGTCAGCCAGGTTGCCCATGGAGTGCCCGTTGGCGGGGAGCTGGATTATCTTGATGACGGCACGCTGGCCGCAGCGATGAAGGCTCGGCGACCTTTCTAAGACACCATTCAGGGGTAGCGAGATGGCGCAGCAATACGACAAGCTCGACGAACGGTTGCACAAGGTCATTGCCGCGCAGCATATTTTCTTCACGGCAACTGCCGCCGAAGGCACACGCATCAATATCTCACCGCGCAGCACGGAGTGGTTTCGCGCGATTGACGACAACACTGCCCTTTATCTGGACCAGACCGGCAGCGGCAATGAAACAGCTGCCCACCTGCCTGCTGACGGACGGATGACAATCATGATGTGTTCCTTTGATGCAGCACCCATGATCCTTCGGCTTTATGGCAAGGGGGATGTGATTCCCTACACGCACGCCGACTATGCGTCCCTTAAGGCAAAGCATTTCGATGGTCGTGAGCCTGCCGGTGCCCGGCAGATTGTCCGTCTGCGGTTTGATCTGGTGCAGACATCATGTGGCTATGGCGTTCCACATTTCACCTATGAAAGCGAGCGGGACACACTGACCAAATGGGCCCAGGACAGGTCCCCCGACGACATGCGTGCCTACCGCGCCAAGAAGAATGCAAAGAGCATTGATGGCCTGCCGACCTGGGCTGCAAGCGAGGCTGAATGAAAACGGGCGGGCAACTCTTGTTGCCCGCCCGCTTCTTTCACACATCACATTTGACCTACGAGACAAGTCCTATCGCTTGTCCCAGTACTCTTTGGTTTTTGCAAAGATCATGGGACCAAGGATCAGGAGACCAATCAGGTTTGGAATGGCCATCATTGCGTTCAACGTGTCGGCAATGAGCCAGATAAGGCCGAGGTCAAACATCGCACCCACCGGAATTGCCAGTATCCACACGAGCCGGTAGGGCCAGATGGCTTTTTCACCCAGCAAGAATTGAATGCTGCGTTCGCCGTAATAGCTCCAGCCCAACACCGTGGTGAAGGCAAAAACAGCCAGTGCGACTGTCACAATTTCAGCGCCCAGAGGCAGGGCTGACGCGAAGCCTGCGCTGGTGAGGGCTGCTCCCGTTTCACCTGACGTCCACAATCCTGAGGTGATGATCACAAGCCCTGTCATGGTGCAGACAATGATTGTGTCAATAAACGTCCCCAGCATCGCAACGTGGCCCTGAGTAACGGGGCTGTCTGTCTTTGCTGCCGCGTGGGCGATGGCTGCGGACCCAAGGCCCGCTTCGTTGGAGAACACACCACGCGCGACACCAAAGCGGATGGCAGCAGCAACTGCTGCACCAGCGAAACCACCTGCCGCAGCTACCGGCTCAAATGCGTATTTGAAGATGAGACCGAACGCGGCCGGGATCTCAGCAGCGTTGATGACTAGGATTACGACCGCTGCGCCGACATACAGAATGATCATCAAGGGCACCAGCGCACCAGCCACATCCGCGATGCGCTTGATGCCACCGATAAGCACCAGGCCGACAACCACCATCATCACCAGACCGGTGATCAAAGGCTCAACACCAAAGCTTGATTCAAGGGCGTGCGCGACAGAGTTGGACTGCACACCATTACCGATGCCAAAGGCTGCAAAAGCAGCAAACAGCGCGAAGGCAAACGCCAGTATTTTCCCGACAGCCGGGAAACGAGCGCCAACACCATCACGCAGATAGTACATGGGACCACCCACATGCATGCCGCGGCTGTCCACCTCGCGATAACTTACCGCCGCGACGGCTTCCGCATATTTGGTTGCCATGCCGATAAGCGCGATGACCCACATGTAGAAGAGTGCGCCGGGTCCGCCGAGGAAGATGGCGGTAGCCACGCCGGCGATGTTGCCGGTGCCCACCGTTGCTGCCAGCGCTGTTGCCAGCGCTTTTTGCGGCGGAATGTCACCATCGCCTAGTCTTTGCGGCGACATGAGCAAGCCGAACGCGTGAAACAGTTTCCGAAGTGGCATGAACAACAGGCCTGCCATCAGAAAAATGCCTGTGGCTGCAATCAGCACAAGCATCGGCACGCCCCAGACGATTGAATTCACATCGCCGACAAGTGTGGCCAAAGTCTCCATGTCTTATTCCCCCGCTAAAAGATCGCGCTGCCCTTCCGACGGCACGAGTGGACCCGTTTCATCTTCGCCAATCTCCAGACCGACGATGCGCTCCCCACGCTTCGTGATCTTATCCGTAGAAACACTGACCTGGCGAATATCTTCCTGTGCCTGCCCAAAGTGGCGCGACAGCTTGGATACCCTGTCATCAAGGCGTGTCACGTCCGTCAGCATCTTTTCGACTTCGGCCTGAATCAAATGCGCCTGCTCGCGCATCTGCGCGTCTTTCAGAATGGCGCGCACGGTGTTGAGCGTCGCCATCAAGGTGGTCGGCGATACGATCCAGACCTTTGCCTTGAAGCTTGCTTCGACAGTCGCTGGGAAATTTGCATGCAACTCGGCATAAACCGCTTCTGACGGCAGGAACATCAAGGCTGAGTCTGCTGTTTCACCGGGAATGATGTATTTGGCAGAGATATCGTTCACATGCTTGAGCATGCTGTCGCGAAAGAAGCGTTTGGCTTTGTTGCTTTCGTCCTCGGTCTTGGCATCAACCAGCGCCCGGTAGGATTCGAGCGGGAACTTGGAATCGACCGCGATGGACCCCGGCGGGTTCGGCAACTTGATGACGCAGTCCGCCCGCGCCCTGTTCGAGAGGGTTTCCTGAAAGGCATAGGCGGACGGCGGCAATGCGGCGGTGACCAGATCCTGAAGCTGAATTTCACCAAAGGCACCACGGGCCTGCTTGTTGGCCAGAATATCCTGCAGGCCCACCATCTGTCCTGACAGCTCGCCGAGCTTCTTCTGGGCTTCATCAATGAGTGCGAGGCGGGTGTGCAATTGCGTCAGGGTCTCACCGGTCTTCTTCGTGTTGTCCTCAAGACCATCGCCCAGTCGCTTGGACACGTGGTCGAGACGCTCGTTCAGGGTGCGGGACAGCTCTGCTTCTCGCTTGGCCTGGGCGTCAGACATGGCCGCCAAGCGACCGGACAGCTGAGATTGGGCGTCCATCAGGCTTGCCAGGGCTTTTTCCTGGGCTTCTGCTGCCCTGTCAGCCCGCTCCTGAGCGGACGAGTCCACGGGTTTTCGCATCACGAAAGCCGCAATGCCTGCCCCTGCAAGGGCGGCGAGAACGGCGGCGGCGATGACGAAAACCATATCCATGGGCAAAAACCCTAGAAAACCTGAGAGAATCGGCGCTTGTGGCCGACAGTATACCCGTCACTGGCAAGTTGACGCGGCATGTCTGCTCGCTTATCTGACCGGTTATGGCCATACGCAAGATCATTACCGCACCCGATCCGCTTCTCAAGCAGGTCTCTGAACCCGTCGAAAAGGTGGATGATGAGATC
>JBCBUN010000070.1:0-7447 GCA_039818145.1 Pseudomonadota bacterium | reverse complement strand
CCCAGTACTTGGCCATGGAGGCTGTTGCTGCATCGAGCTTGCCTTCAAGCAGCAGCCCCGTGCAGTAGTCACAAAACACCTTTGCAACGGTTGCCTTGGTCTTGCACTCGGCGAGCTTGAACTGGGTGTTCTGGAAATCCATCACCGCCTTGCCAAAAGCCTTGCGCTCCTTGACGTAAGCGATTGTTTCTTCCAGCGCGTAGTCCATGGCGGCAACGCCCTGAAGGCCGATCTGGAGACGCTCAGATGGAAGCTGCTGCATCAACTGGATGAAGCCCTGACCTTCTTCCGCGCCGAGCAGGTTTGAGGTCGGCACGCGGACATTGTCGAAGAACAACTCAGATGTGTCCTGAGACTTCTGGCCGATCTTGTCCAAGTTGCGACCGCGCTTGAAGCCTTCAACTTCGTCGGTCTCGACGATCACCAGCGACGTGCCCTTGGCGCCCGCGTTGGGGTCAGTCTTGGCGACCACAATGATGAGGTTTGCCGTCTGGCCATTGGTGATGAAAGTCTTGGAGCCATTGACGACATATTCATTGCCGTCGAGCTTGGCTGTTGTCTTGATCGACTGAAGATCAGACCCCGTGCCCGGCTCGGTCATGGCAATGGCACCGACCAGTTCGCCGGTAGCCATCTTCGGCAGCCACTTCTGCTTCTGCTCTTCGGAGCCGTACTCATTGATGTAGGGCGCGATGATGGCGTTGTGGAGAGACGCGCCAAAACCGGCGATGCCCTTTTTGCCCATCTGGTCGATGATGATGGCTTCGTGGGCAAATGTGCCGCCACCGCCGCCATATTCCTCCGGCATGGACGCGCAGAGAATTCCGGCTTCACCAGTCTTCGTCCAGGCATCGCGATCAACGATTTCCTGCTTCTCCCACTTATCAACCTGAGGCGCGAGTTCCTTTTCAAAGAACTTGCCTACGGAATCCGAAAAGATCTGAAGATCTTCTGTCATCCAGTCTGGCGTTTCGACCTGTAGTGCGGACATGCCTGCGTGTCTCCCTGAGTAGGTTTTATCGTGTTCGGTTGGTTAGAACTGCTCTGCGGCCAATGCCATCACGTCATCTGCACCGGCCTTGATGGCGGTCAGGTGTGTGGTGGTCTGAGGCAGAATGCGATTGATGAAATAGCGACCGGTCACGAGCTTGGTCTCGTAGTAGTCCTTGTCGCCGGACCCATTGGCGAGACCGGCGTTCGCTGCCTTCGCCATCTGCGCCCACATCAGCGCAATGGCTGTGAGTGCAAACAGGTGCAGGTAATCTGCTGAGCCGGCGCCGGCATGGTCCGGGTTTTCCAAAGCGTTTTCCATGAACCACATGGTGGCTTCTTCAAGCTCTTTGCGCGCATCTGTAAGCGGCGCAATGAACTCCGCCAACTTTTCGTCGTCCTTGTTGGCGGCGACAAAGTCGTCCACTTCCTTGAAGAAAGAGAAGACAGCGCGGCCGCCCTTGGAGGCGAGCTTGCGGCCCACAAGGTCGAGCGCCTGAATGCCGTTTGTGCCCTCATAGATCATGGCAATGCGGGCGTCGCGCACGAACTGTTCGGCACCCCACTCCTTGGTGTAGCCCGAGCCGCCATAAACCTGCTGAGCTTCAACCGCATGGGCAAAGCCCTTGTCAGTGAAGTAGCCCTTCACGATGGGAGTCATGAGGCCCATCAGATCGTCCGCTTTCTGACGGGTTTCTTCGTCTTCAGCTTTTTCTGCGAGGTCACCCCATAGCGCCGTCCACACAAGAAGGGCCCGTGCACCTTCATTGAAGGCGCGGATATTCATCAGCATACGGCGTACATCAGGATGCACGATGATAGGGTCAGCAGGGCCGTCAGGGTTTTTGGGGCCTGTCAGGGCGCGCCCCTGGATACGGTCAAGCGCGAAGTCGCGGGCATTTTGATAGGCAACCTCGGCTTGTGAGATGCCCTGCATGCCAACGCCGAGGCGGGCCTCATTCATCATGGTGAACATGGCCTTCAGGCCTTTGTTCTCTTCACCAACAACCCAGCCTTTGGCACCGTCGTAATTCATGACGCAGGTGGCATTGCCGTGAATGCCCATTTTCTCCTCGAGACCACCGCACTGAAGCGTATTGCGGTCGCCCAGGGAGCCATCTTCGTTGACGAGGAACTTTGGCACGACGAAGAGCGAAATACCGCCGACACCGCCCGGCGCGCCTTCGATACGGGCAAGCACCAGGTGGATAATGTTATCGGCCATGGAGTGTTCACCAGCAGAGATCCAGATCTTCTGACCGGTGATCGCGTAGGTACCATCACCATTCGGCACAGCCTTGGTGCGCAGCATGCCCACATCCGTCCCGCAATGGGGTTCGGTAAGGTTCATGGTGCCCGTCCACTCGCCGGAAACGAGCTTGGGCAGGTAGATGTCCTTGAGCTCATCGGACCCATGATGGGTCAGCGCCGAATACGCGCCATGGCTGAGGCCCGGATACATGCCGAATGCCATATTGGCTGATGACACCATCTCGTTGAACAAAACGCCGATGGTGTTAGGGAACCCCTGCCCGCCATAATCAGGCGAACAAACCAGTGACGGCCAGCCGCCTTCGACCAGTTGCTGATAGGCCTCGCGGAACCCTTCGGGCGTTGTCACTTCACCGTCTTTCAGCACACAGCCCTGCTCATCGCCCACCTTGTTGAGAGGCTGGAGAACCTCTTCAGAGAACTTTGCCGCCTGCTCAATGATTTGATCGACCAGATCAGGCGTGGCTTCCGCGAATCCCGGCAGGTTTGAAAAACGTGACAGGTCCAGCAGTTCGTGCAGCAGGAAACCGTATTCGCGGGTGGGGGCTTTGTAACTTGCCATCTGTGGTGGTGCTCCTGGCCGCCCGCGCTGTATCGCATGCGGGACGGTCTGAATGGGTTGGTAAATCGACCGCCCTTCTCAAGGATGGTCGCGTTCGTTCCCTGTTACCTAGGCTTGCGCCGACTGATTGGTATGGTCGGCACCATTTTGTGCCGCGCCGTTGGTCTTGTCGGCGGCAGCACGCTTCGACAGCTCGCCTTCAACAAACTCGATGCCGTTTTGCAGATGTGAAATCGACTCGTCGATATCCTTGCGCTGGGCCTTCAGCTTCTCGATCTGCGCTGCATATTTTCCGCGTGCCAGCTCAAGCTGCTTGGTGAAGCCGTCGCGCAGGTCATAGAGGTCGATGATTTCGCGAATTTCCGAAAGCGTGAAACCTACGCGCTTGCCGCGCTGGATCAGCTGCAGCCGGGCACGATCGCGGGTGGAATAGACGCGCGTCTGGCCCTCACGGGCAGGATGCAGCAGGTCCTTGTCTTCGTAGAAGCGGATGGCCCGGGTCGTCACGTCAAATTCTTCAGCCAACTGCGTGATCGAAAATGTCGGGCCGTTGGCATCGTGGCCGGGTTCACCGGGGCGTGCCGCGTGCGGTGGGAGCTTGGCCGCGCCGTTCTTCATGTTGTCCATCGCCGGATCGGCAGTGTGTTGGCTCATGAGATTTGCACCTTTCGTCCCTGGTTCACGGTTCCGCAGCCTTAAGGTGGCCGGGTTTCTTGAAGCGGCGGGACTCTAGGTTCCGTTGACGTAAACGTCAACAGTGAGTTCTCTTTTAGAACTTAAGGCTGTTAAGTCTGTGCAAAGACGGCGCTTTTCCAAGGTTTCCCCGTGGTTCATAGTGCTGCCAGCTTGCTGAAATCGTCAGGATGTCCTGTGTCCCCAAGAGTGTCGCACTCCCCGATCAATGTGATTGCATGGCCTGCACGTATTGCAGCGCTGGTCGCGCTAATGGTTGTGACATCACTAGGACAGGGCGCCACCTCGCCGGCAGCCGCGCAATCCATCAAACCAAGCAGCCAACTCGAACGCGAGGCGGCAGACGCGGCAGACCGTGCGGATACGGATGATCCGGAGGCGGAAGAAGAACCGCAGGACGAACCGGAAACCGAGGAGATCAGCGAGCTTCGCAAGGCGCTCTACAAGGCTGTATCCCGTGCCCGCAACAGCATGGGCGCGCGTAAAGTCGAGCAGGATGAAGGGTTTGAGACCATTGCTCGGCGTCACGCACGCGACATGGTTGAACGTGGCTATATGGCCCACCGCTCTCCGGAGGGTGACGGGCCGCGCGAGCGCGTCTTTGCAATTTTCCCTGATTTTGTTGGAATCGCCGGTGAAAACATTGCCATGCGGAGCATCCGTCCAGATGAAAGCGCCGCTGATACCGCGCTTGGAGCTGTTGAAGCGTGGATAGACAGCCCACCCCACCGCAAGAATCTTCTGGACCAGCGGCATGGACATGTGGGCATCGGTGTCGCGGATAATGGTCGCGCGACATATATCGTGATGCTGCTCGCAAGTGAGCCGTCCTATCGGCCACCGCCACCGCCGGAACCGCGCCCTGAGCCGAGTCCTGCCCCCGACACGACAATCAGCGACGAGCCCTCCCTGGGCACCAGCGGTACATCCAACGGGCCAAAACCCGCAGAAACCGGTGCAGAAACGGCGCCGGGCAGCTGACGCGTTAACACCTTCTTTACCCCGTCCTAACTAGCCTTAACGAAATCGCGGTTGAGTCATTCACGTGATCGGTCGTTTTTCGCAATTTTCCGCGCGTCCTGCCCACATCTTGGGGTAGGGCCCGCGCTTTACACAAGACTCACCTATGAATACCTTCCGAATCAAAGAGGGTGGATGCGATTCGGATGAGACCTGGGGTTCCCTGGAGTGTGAAGGGCATAGAGCCCGAAGCTCGCGAAGCGGCGAAAGTCGCCGCTCGCCGCGAGGGGAAAACCCTTGGGCAATGGCTCAACGAGAAAATCATCGACGCATCGGACGAAGAAGACGCGGATATCTCCGCCGACACAGCGCTCCGACCGCCAGCGTCCTCTTCGGGAAATCCCATGCCTCAGCAGGCGCTACAGATCGACTTCAGTCCGGTGACTGACGCGCTCAGAGACCTCGTTCACAGGCTCGAACGCTCCGAGCGGCGCAGCGAAAACGCCCTTACGGGTCTGGATGAAACGCTGGCCGACATGTCCACGCGCCTTGAGCGCACGGAGCGGATGAGCCGCGAGCCCGGTCTCCTGACGGGGTCTGGTGCCTCTGGACTGGATACGACCCTTGCTGACCTGCGGGAGCGCCTTGAGAAATCAGAGCGTGGCCTTGAGCGCGCCGAACACCTCAATACAGATGCCATGCGCACTGTCGAACGTGGCCTGCGTGCTATTTCCAACCGCCTTGAGGAAACCGAGCGGCGGGCGGATGAAGCCTCGAAGCAGGTTCAGACCGTCGGCATGGAAACACCGGAGACGGTTCGCCACCTGCAGTCTGCGCTGACAGATCTTTCGCGGCGGCTTGATACAACCGAAAGCGCTGCCACGACGGCGCGCGAACAGGCGGCACAGGCTGTGGCTGCCATCAATACGCGCGGCGGCGCCAGCGACGATGCTGTTGCTGCCCTTGAGCGCGCCATCGGCAATGTGGTTGACCACATCGAGGCCTCCGACGCACGTACGGCCAAAGCCCTTGGCGGCTTGCGTGACGACCTTGAGAAGCTTGAAAAGGCAGCCTCCGAATCCAAGCCTGGCGTTGGTGTTGAAGCCATTCAGACCCTTGAAGGCACCATCTCTGCTCTTCAGCAGAACGTCACTGAGATGGTCGGGCGACTTGGCCAGGTTGAGACAAACACTCAGCGCGATGTGGACCAGATTGCCGGTGCCATCGACAACATGGGCAGCCGTCTCGACACTGTGCGTGAGGCCGCTGTCTCTGCAGCAACGGATGCAGCCCGCCAGGAGGGGTCCGTCACCGCCCAGCTTGTGTCGCAACTCGAACAGCGCGTGGACGAGGTTGGCCAGCAGCATGTGGCGACCCAGCAACGCATCGAACAGTCCGAGCAGCAAAGCGCGCAGGCCATCCACACAATTGAGAACAGCGTCACCGACATTGCCGGTCAGATGCGTGAGATCGCCAACATTGGTGCAGGCGGCAAGGAAGTGTTCGCCGAGCCGTTGGCAGCGCTCGAAACGGCCATCGAAGAAATGGCCGACCGGCTGCAGACGACAGACCAACGGTCCGCCAAGGCACTGGCAAAGGTCGAAGAAGTCTCCGACGAACTTTTGCGGAAGCTTGATGGTGCAAATGCCAGCGATGACATTCAACAGATCAAATCCAGCGTCGAAGATGTGGACGCACGGCTCAATCTGATTGAGGCGGCCAGCAAAAACACAGCCTTTGATGGCGGGCCGGAGCTTGGCTTCATGGCAGGTGCCCCTGCTGCTGATCCAAATTCGGCCGCCGCCATGCCTCCGCCGCCGCCACCTTCGGACTGGACGGCAACCGCTGATGAAGGTCCGTTCGGCCCACCGCCGGAATCCGGACAGATGGGCGCGCCACCCTTCATGCCAAGTCCAGACATGGCGGACGGTCAGGGAAGCCCCTTTGGCGAGCCTCCGTTCCCGGATCATGCACAGGACACAGCAGCTCCACTGGAACCTGCCACGCGCAATGATTTTCTGGAGTCTGCTCGCCAAGCGGCCCGCGCCGCAGCGGGCTCCGCGGGCCCTGACACCGCGCGGTCACCATTTGCGGATGACGAACAGACACAACGTGCGGGCATGATGTCCGGCAGCCGTAAGCCACTGGCGCTCATCGCCGCTGGCCTTGCCATCGTGGCCGTCGCCGGCCTTATCGTCGTCATGATGGGAGGCGGCCCCAAGGAAGTTGCTGGCCCGCCAGACGATGTCACGGCGCCGTCTGATGTCATGGCAGAACTGGATGCGCCAACGATTGATGTCACGCCGGTTGATGTGACACCGGACGCTGAAGCTGAGACAGAGAGCTCGGCAACGGACACCGCTCCATCTGAAACTGCGGACGCCAGTGAGACAACACGTCCGCCCGCGCGCGAGTTGCCGGATGTTGTGAGCCCTGCCGAGGCATCCGCACCGGCAGATGTTCCGGCATCCGCTGAGCAGGCTGTGGCCGGTCAATCCATCAACGGCCCAACATCCATTACGCCGCGCCAGGAAGTTGATGTGGCGTCTCTCCCCACGTCCCCGGCTCAACCGCAGCGCCAGACGCTGCGCGAGGCGGCGACCAATGGGGACGCGTCAGCGCAGTATGAAATTGGTCAGCGTTACGCCAACGGCTCAAGCGGCGTTCCGCAGGACAACGAACAGGCGGCATACTGGTTGAACCGCGCGGCCGAGCAAGGACTGGCACCGGCGCAGTATCGTCTGGGCACGATGTTTGAAAAAGGCCTTGGCCTTCCGGAGAACCCCACCAAAGCCCGCACTTGGTATGAGCGTGCCGCAGCGCAGGGCAACGTCAAGGCCATGCACAACCTTGCCGTCATGCAGGCAGAAGGTGCCGGCGGACCACAGGACTTTGCAGGTGCATCACGCAGCTTCGAAGCAGCAGCGCAGCACGGGCTTGCCGACTCGCAATACAATCTCGCGATCCTTC
>JBCBUN010000069.1:0-7451 GCA_039818145.1 Pseudomonadota bacterium | reverse complement strand
CCTTGATCTCACCGGCACAATCAGCGCCGGGGACCAATTCAACCTCACACCGGCTGCACCGGGCGGACCATCATTATTGGCGGTTCGGGCGGAACGGATGGGGTTACGCTGCGCCGTCCGCAGGGCTTCACGCTTGATGCGTCCGAAGTGACCCGGATTATCGCCTCCAAGCTTCAGATCAATGCAGGCGCCAACGATCTGGCGTTGCTTGATGCGACGTTTGACCCCGCTGCTCTTCAGTCCCTGTTTTTGGGTGCCGACGCGAATGCGCGCATCATAGCAGCGGGCACCGTCAAGGGCCTTCCGCATCTTCAGCTGGGGTTTGTTGATGGTGCAACTAATGCGAGGCCAGGTCTGATCCTGGTGTCCGGGGCACTTGGCGAGGATACCGCTGCTGACCGTCTTGCCTCGTTGAGACTGGAAAGCTCGGAAGACATTGTGATTGGTACACAGGCGTTTCTTGAAGAGTTTGAGCGGTCAGACGGAAACATCGATCTGTCCATACTGGGTGAGCCAGACCTGGCGCAATTCAACGGCACGCAGGACCATGTGTTTATTGCTGCTGATCAATTGCGGCTCTTTGCGCCGGGCGAAATTGTCCAACTGAACACCGGAACGAGTTTTGTCGGTGCCGGGGTTGTCTTTGGTGAAGCACCTGCCGGTGAGGGCACGATCGTTAACACCGGGGGTGGCCCGGAACGGGTCAATCTCTTCGGGACGGTCATTCGCTCAACCGGCGAGCGGGTTACCAGCTTTGAGGCCGGTCTGGAGCCAAACCTCCTTGGCCCGGGGCTGTCGCAGAATGGTGAGCTTCGTCTCAACCTTTGCGTTATCGGAGACTCATCCAGCTGTTCCATCGCCATCCTTCGCGAAGCACAGGAAAGTGCGCGATCGCGCAACAGCGCGCTTAGCAGTCTGACAAACTCAACGCTGTTCGGGTTTGAAGACGACGACGATGATGACGATGAGGAAGAGGACCTTGGTGGTGTCGCCGGTTCCGGCAATGAAGGTCTTTGGGGGGTTGGCCTGCCATGATCGCAAAACACAAACATGTGGCCATGTTGCTGGCGGCGGGCCTTGCATTAGTCGGCTGTGAATCCCTCAGTGAGGGTGTCGGCTTTGGTGGCGTTGCTTCCACGTCCGGCGGGCTGCCGGAAGCTCTTGATCTTGGGATGAGCGCTGATGCTGAACAATGCCGCGCAACGAGGCGCATCGACATGCAGCTGGCGGGGCTCGGGGCGCAGTATGACGTGTTCTGCGGGTCCTGGCGCCGGCCCGCCGGGGTCATTCAGGTCTATCCCGAGCAAAGCATCTCAGAGCTTGAAATATTCCTGTCGGGGTGTGCGCGCGGGCAAGGCGTGACGGGGCAGACACTCAGCCAGGAGGAGCTGCAACTGGCGTCTTCCGGCCTGAACTGCCCGGGAACGTCATCGGCGGATTTGTTTCGTGACATCGCCGTGCGCGACCAGGGTAATGGCCTCGTCAGTGCAGGGCGCGGCCTCCCGGCGCTTCTCCCCGTGATGCGGCGTGGTGCGGCGGCGATTGTGGGCAATGAAGCGCCCGTCGAATTGTCAGCCAGCGACGTCGAGGGCTTGCCCGGGGTTGTTGCCCTGCAGGATCAGGAAGTCTTGCGGCGGCGCGGGCACAAGCGCAACGCCTCTTTCCGGTTTGCGCTGGCGGCCGAGGATTTTGCCCGGGCCGTATCCATTCAGGACGGGCTGTTTGGTGGAGACCCGGTGCGGCGTGCGGACATCGCGCTTGATCTTGCCCTCAATCTTTCAAGTCAGGGGCGGTTTGCGGAAGCTGAAACGCTTCTGGACGACGCGCGTGACGCATCGGCGACGTTGGGCACACCGTGGCTGAGTGACAAGCTGACGAACTACCGGGCAGTCCACTTGCTCAACAAAGGGTCGTTGCGTGAGGCCATGGCTATGGCGCAATCGCCGTTCTCCTCACAAACCACAGGCGCCATTGCCGCATTCGATAGCGCGCAAAGTGGCGACAGGCTGACAAATATCAGCCCGCGTGCAGCCGAGTTTGTGAACCAGCGTCGTGGTGAAGAGGTCCCGCCGCTATATTCAGACACCGCGCTTGAGCCGGGTATTCGGGCAACGATCCTCAAGGCGCACCGTGCCTATATTCTTGCTTCCATTCTCGATCTGCGCGGCCGTGAAGGCGCGATTGATGCTCTGAATGAAGCGGATACGCGGGTTAGTGCCGCGCCCGCCGGATCCGCGCCATGGTTGCGCGCACTCATTGGCGAAAAGCGCGCGCTCACGGCTTTGAAGAACGGGCGTGCGTCGGCGGCGGAGTCGCAGCTTCTGTCTATTCTGGCAGACTGGCGCAGCCGGGAGCCGCGTTCCTTGTTGACGGCCCAGCTCTTATCAAGCCTGGGTCGGGCACAGGCTGCGGCAGGTCGTGAAGAACAGGCGCTGGCGTCCTATCGCGAAGCCTTTGACCTTTACTCCAGCGTGGAAGGATCATTCGGCGTCTCTCCAGACCGGGCGGGTGAGTATCTTGATCTGCTGGTTCGGCGTGCCGGAGACGGGACGAACGCGCGGGCGACGCTTGATTTCCTCAATGCGTTTGAGGATGTAGTCGAACCACGCGCGGCTGCGGCCATGGCGCAAGCTGCTGCTCGGTTGGCAACGGATACGGCGGCAACGGAAATTCGTGAACTGCAGGATGCCGAACGCGCTCTGGCGGATGCGCAAAAGCGTCTGCAGGAGGAAGCAGGCACGGCAGACCCGCAGCGCCTTGCCGAATTGCGCGAAGCCACAGACGTTATTGAGCAGACACTTCTGGCGGCCGAAGATGCGGCGCGTCGGGCACAGCCGCAATATATGCAGCTGGTCAACAAGGGCGCATCTGCAACTGATCTTGTAGAAGCAGTGCTGCCCGGAGAAGCGTTTGTTGCGTTTGCCGCAACGCGGTCCGGCGGGTTTGGCTACGCGGTGTTTGATGGTCGTGTGCGCCCCTTCAGAACCGATCTCACCAGTGGCGAAGCTGCCAAGCTGGTGCGCCGCCTGCGTCTTACACTGCGCAGCCGGCGAGGGGGCACGGTGCCGTATGCCGTTGCGCAGGCCCATGATCTTTTCAAAGGCGTTTTTGGCCCGGTCCACGCTGATATGAAGTCGGCAGGCGTTGAAACACTGATCTTCTCTCCACGCGGGTCATTGGGGTCCATGCCTCCAGCTGCTCTGGTGACCGAGTTGCCCGTAGACGGTGGCAGCATGCGCAGCCGGGACTACAGTCAGATAGCGTTTCTGGCGAAAGACTACGCTTTCATATCGTCTCCAAGCGCAGGCAGTTTTGTCGCGACCCGTCGGACAGAACGCAAGTCCGCCCCAGGCGGTTTGACGGTGTTTGGTCCACCAACGCCGCCGCGGTCCACGGATCCGTGGATCAACCGGTACTCGCAGCGCATGGTGGAAGCGGGACGTCCGGAACGTTGCGGGCGGGTTTTTGCGGGGCAGGATAACCTGCAGGCACCGCTTACACCGTTGGCGCCCGGCGTCGCGAGTTCTTTCCGCAGGCGGACCGTCGATGGGTCCGCCTTCACGGATCAGGCGATCCTCAATGATGCGTCCATCGGTGACCAGCAGGTCCTGGTTTTCGTCACCCATGGCTTCTTCGGGGATGGCTTCTGCATCACTGAGCCCGCTCTGCTCACTAGTCTTGGCAGTGAGGGAGACGCGTTGCTGTCAGCAACAGAAATCCTCGATATGGAGATTTCAGCGGATCTGGTTTTCCTTGCGGCATGTGATACGGCCCGGACCGGAGAAGGCGCGCAGGGACTTGCAGCGTTGTTTGATGGTGCGCAGCTTGATGGTCTGGTTCGCAGCTTCATCTATGCCGGTGCGCGCGCCGTGCTGGCGACCCACTGGGTTGCCGATGACAAAGCGGCTGACGCAATTACCCGCCAGTTCTTTGCTGAAGCGCGCGGGGCGCCCATGCACGAAGCGTTGAGAAACGCGCAGGCATCATTGATGAACACCGCCGACACAGCGCACCCGTATTTCTGGGCGCCTTATGTCGTGATTGGGGATGCCACCCACGCGCTGGATGCACGCAGCTAGACTTTTGTTTTTGTGTGTATGGTCTGCCGGAGCCCTAAAGTGGGCAGAGCGCAGCTGTATCGCCTGAGGCCAGCAAAGCAAGAGCTGCCTCGCGGTCCAGGCCATTGTCTGACGCCTGATTGAGGATCTGAGCTGCTTCATAGGACCACGTGAACGGGTCTTCTGATGCCACGCAGAATGCCGAGAACATGGCGGCGGTGTCCCGGCCCATCCAGGTTGGGGCTTCTACTTCCGGCGCAGGCGGTGCGGTTTCCACGGCGTCAAAGAAAGTCTGGTTGGTACGCCCGAAGCTGTCCTTGACCACGATGGAGTAGCGGCCTGGGACAATTTCCCGTGCTGCAATCGTCGTGGATTTGTCCGACAAGGTTGTGGACGCAAAGATGCGATCATCAGGATCGAGCACCAGAAGTTCGAACGGGGCCTGACCGCCGGTCCAGCCCACCCACAGAGGGCGGAAGCCGGACTTGATCTGTGCTGACTCGGCCTCCAGGTCGAGAAGGCCGAAGGTGAATTCTTCAGCTGACCGTCCCAACCCCTGTGCGACCATGCGGTCACCCAATGGAAGCAGACGGCCTTCGATGATCTCGGATACGGATTGTGATGCCGTCTCGGCGCCACCGATGGTGTGCGATGACGGACCGCGGAATTCGCGTGGATGCGAAGCGCCGGCAATAGCGACCACAACCCGGTCGGCGGATGACCCAAGTTTCAGCACGTCACCTTCGCAAAGTGGCGAGAAAACACCCAAGGGGCCTTCCGAGCCGCCACGCGCGATGCGCACGCTGTCATCGCTGCCCTGAACGTCTTTGACGAAGGCAACGGTAGGTGTTGAGCAAGGCCCGACGGCTGCGTGTGCAGGGAGTGTCGGCACAACGAAACCCGTGGCGACGGCTCCAAGTGCAATGGCACCTGAAACGGCAAAACTAAGCTGCTTGGCTGCGCGCATTTCGCAAGCTCTCCATCAATTCTTCAAAATCCTCGCGGGCCTCGTTCAAAGCGGCCACGTAGGCGGGGGCGGCAAAGCTCACCCAAATTCCATTGTCTAGCAGAAGATAGCTGGCAAATGTACTGACCCAGAAAATCCCCACCCCAATCAACAGCTTAACAATAACCGGGTTTGTCAGCAATTTGATTGGTAATCGTGCCATTCGCGCCAAAAATGGCAAATGTGACGTCGGACCGATCCAGTCACGGGCAATACGGGCGTACCAGAAGGACGCGACGATCATGGTCACGAAAATCGTCAGCAACACAGCGTCCAGAAGCCAGTAAAGCCGCCGGATTTCGCCGCCTTCTTCCAGTCCACGGATCATATTGGCGATGACCATGCTACCGCCCATCAGACCGTAGGGGGTCATGTGGCGGTCCCGGGCCATGGTGGCAGCAGAGCCGATGATGACGACGCCGTTGTTAGAGGCAAGGCCTGAAACCATGGGCGGATTGGCAAATCCAGCGGGGATATAGAACATGTCCGCAGCCAGGAGGGATGGCTCTGTGACCGGATCATTGCCGGGATGGGCAGAGTAGTTGATGAAGCTTTCCTGCTCTCCGAAAACGATGGGGTCGCGGTCGATGCGCTCCAGATTGAAGCTCGGATCATCAATCTCGCCGCGGCAGAACTGGCGCGGGCGCTCAACGGCGCGGTTCACCAGCGCGATGGCTTCCTGAGCGGAGGATGCCGTTCGTCCGGCAATTGCGTAGAGCGGCGTTGCGGGGACGATGTCCGTACCGGTTTGTGTCTTGATGCACAGGTAGTGGGCCATGTAGCGGGCACCAACAACTTCGTCGCCGGTGATCTGGGCCACGGACCATACGATGTTCTGGGCCGGCGCATCGGCGAGAATGCGTTCGCGCGCTGAGCCGCGGGCGCGGGCGAGTTGGTCCCGATGGCCGTCGCCATCAACGACCTCACGCTGCATGACCAGCAATGGTGCTTCGGCATCTGCTCCCCACCGGGTGAGAATGTCGTCGATGCGGGATTCTTGTTCCTCCTCAGGCGTGCGCCAGAAGAGATCAATATCGGCCACCACTACTTTCGGGCGAGGGAAACCGGGAATGCCATAGGCGGCCTCGAGCATGTCTGCCACCACTTTGCGGGGGGCATAGGCGAGGGCGGGCCCGTCGGTTTCGTCGGACTGCCAGACGCTTTCATCGAGATTGAGGAAGAGGATCGGGCCGGTGCCTTTGACCGTCTGGTTGACCCTCAGTTCAAACGCGATCTGCAGCACTTCGCGGTCAGCTTCACCGAGGAATGTCTGCCAGCCTTCGGGCGTCCGCAGAATGGCCCATACGATCAGCGCAAGCACAAGACTCAGGAGGAAGTTTGCGTCAAACATCCCCTTGCCGGTTTCAACCAGTCGTTCTTTTTGTGTTGATGCATCCTGCGTGATGGACGTCATCTCGGCCGCGCCCCCAAGTGTTAGTCCTGCCGCAGAAAGACTAACCCAAGGAGAAGCTCAGGGCACGGCCTAAGAAAGGCTTGTGCCTAGGAAGGCAGGACAAAGTCCGCCGTCGTTTCGATGTTCAGCTGGCCCTCGAGGCCTGCATCACGATGGTGCGAGATTTTCTGGTATGCCTCAGAGGTCGACATTTCAAACAGGCTTGCGCGCCTGGGATACTCCACGAGCGCGACCTGGTCCCAGAGGTCCTCAACCAGGCCTAGTGTGAGAAAAGTCACCGGGCCGGCAAAAATAAGCCGCCCTCCATGTTTTGCGATCAGGGGAATGACCCCTGCGCTGTAGCGCGCATAGGCCTCACGGCCTGACAGGTCTGAGTCGCTACCGTCTGCGTAGGCTGCTTTCTCGCGGAACTTGAGGAGATTGACCATCACGATCGGGCCATCCGGGCCCGGATCATTGGCCATGATTTCCATCTGCTCTTTGCCGGGTATGACGTGGTTTTCTACTTTCATGTGTTCGGTCCCCTACGCGGCGCCAAGGCTGCGCTTGGGCGGCAGCTCTGCAAAATCACCCTCACGCTTCTCGGCATTGGCGGTCATGGCTTCCATGATTTCGCTGGTCTGCAGCATGGAGGCATTCCAGATGGCGATGTAGTCCAACGCGTCGGCCGTGGTGTGATCGCGGGAGTAGTTGATGAGGCGTTTGCAGCCTGAGACCGCAAGCGGTGCGTTGGCCGCAATCTCGCGGGCAATTTCCATGACGCCGTCCAGCATTGCCGCCTGATCAGCAAAGACCCTGTTTACGAGGCCGACTTCCTTGGCTTCAGCAGCGTGAATGCGGCGCCCTGTATAGGCAAGCTCGCGCACGATGCCTTCGGGGATGATTTTGACGATGCGCGGGAACGTGCCCACGTCGGCTGTCATGCCGATCTTTGTTTCATAGATCGTGAAAAAGGCATCTTCGGTGCAATAGC
>JBCBUN010000068.1:0-7452 GCA_039818145.1 Pseudomonadota bacterium | reverse complement strand
TGATAGCGCCCATGATCAGGTACTTGCCGGCCCAGGCAAACCAGTCGATTGCCCAGCCCCAGACATTGCCGATGGTGGCAAAAGCATCTTCCCAGACCATCATCGGGTCCATGCCTGTGATCGCCAGAAGCAGCCCCACGCAAACGCTGGCGATGGCGATTTTGAGAATTACGGCAGGCGGAGAACCGCCAAAAATGTTGTTCATGTCTCAAAAATCCTTCCGGCACCCGATTTCGGCCCTGTCTACGTCACAGGACCGCACTGTCTGATGACACCATAAGCCACAAAAACAAGGCGCGAAATGTGGCAGGCCGGGGCCGGTCCGGGACGTGGCACTTGCGCCACATTCAGGGTTCTCAGCCTTCCGGCAGCAGTTTCTCCAGTGTCTCAAGCGTATCCGCCTCAGCCGGTGGTTTGTCCCATCGCAATCGCGATACCCTTGGGAAGCGCATGGCAACACCCGATTTGTGCCGTGTTGACCGGTTGAGACCTTCAAAGGCGACCTCAAGCACCAGACCCTCATCCCGCGTATGCGTTACCTCTCGGACCGGGCCGAAGCGGTTGGTCGTGTTTCCACGGACAAATTTGTCGATCTGCTTCAATTCGTCATCGGTAAAACCGAAATAGGCCTTGCCCACGGGCACAAGGTCGTCACCGCGCCAGACGCCAAACGTGTAGTCGGAGTAAAACGACGACCGTTTGCCATGGCCGCGCTGAGCGTAGAGCAACACCGCGTCAATGATGAAAGGGTCACGTTTCCACTTCCACCACGGGCCCTTGGGGCGCCCGGGTTCATAGGCGCTGTCGCGGCGCTTCAGCATCAAGCCCTCGACACCGGTCGACAGATTTTCAGCGCGGGCTGCTGCCAGATCATCCCAGGTCTTGAAGGCAAGCTGGTCGGAGATGTCGATCCGCTCTGGCTTGGTGTCATCATGCCATGCCAGCAGTCTTTGGCGGCGTTCTGCAAAAGGCAGCGCCCGCAAGTCTTCGCCCTCGATCACCAGGGCATCATATGCACGTATGAACGCGGGACTGTCCGCCAGCGTTTTCTTGGAAACTTTCTTGCGGTTCAGTCGTTTCTGCAGGTCCGCAAAGGGCCGCACGGCGTCGCCGCTGCCGATCAGCAACTCACCATCCAAAGCGGCCTCAAAATCCAGCGCCTCGATCACATCCGGGAAGGCCTTCGAAATATCATCACCGGTGCGGCTGTAAAGACGACGAACGCCACCCTCTGACACGGCCTGCACCCGAATGCCGTCCCACTTCCATTCAGCGGAAAAGTCTTCTGGCGCGAGTTTTTCAAAATCAGTTTCAGTGATGGGGTGGGCGAGCATCACCGGGCGGAACGGTGCCATCGCTGCGTGGGTTGGTTTTTCTGCCGTGCCCTCTGCCCAGGAAAATAACTCTGTATACGGTATATCAAGGCCGTGCCAGAGTTCTTCAACTTCGTTCACGGGCAGGTCGCCAAATTGCGCGACAGCGGTTTTTGCAAGGCGTGCAGATACTCCGACGCGAAGGCCGCCGGTGACAAGTTTGATGAGTGCCCAGCGGCCGTTGGCATCCAGCGCGTCGAGCCAACCCTCAATGAGCTTGGGTGTTTCAGCTTTGGCGGCGCTCCGCAGTGTTTCCACCACCTCAGACAATCCGGGCACCCGGTTGGCACCGGGGCGTTGCGGCCAGATCAGTGCCGTTGTTTCCGCCAGATCGCCCACATAGTCGTAAGACAATTCAAACAGAACCGGGTCTACACGCGCAGACACAAGTTCGCGAATAAGCCCCGCCTTGGCGTGCCTGAATTCAAGGCCACCGGTGAGGGCCGCCAGCGCGTAACCGCGTTCGGGGTCCGGCACGTCGCGAAAATAATCTACCATCAGCGCGAGTTTACCGTTGCGGCGCGGCTCATAGGACAGTGCATCCAGAAACTGCGCGAACAGGTTCATGACGCCGTATCCGTTGCTTCGATCTCAACACTTTCGCCGTCTTCATCATCATATCCCACAAGGCTCAACGGCTTGGCGGAGATGCCCATCTGGATGGCGGCATGTACCAGCGCGTCTTCGCGCCCATGGGTCACCCACAGTTTCTGCGGCGACAACTCCTCGATTGTTGAAAGCAGTTCATCCCAGTCGGCGTGGTCTGAGATGATCAATGGCAACTCAACGGCGGCCTGCCGTGCACGGGCGCGCACCCGCATCCATCCGCTGGCAAAGGCCGTCACGGGATCTGCAAACCGCCGCGACCACCTGTCCCGAGTGGCGGACGGTGGGGCGACAACAATCTGACCGGCAAGGTCCTCTTTTGAGTGACCCGCCACGGGCAGCAAGTTGCCCAGATCAACGCCGAACTCTTTGTAGAGCGAGCAGAGTTTTTCCATCGCACCATGCAGATACACCGGTCGATCGTAGCCTTGCTCGCGCAGATGCATGATAACGCGCTGCGCCTTACCAAGCGCATAGGCGCCCACCAGATGTGTCCGTTCCGGAAACCGTTCAAGCGACGCAATAAGTTTGGCGGTTTCATCTTCAGTTGGTGGATGGCGAAAGACCGGCAGAGCAAAGGTGGCTTCCGTCACAAAGACATCGCAGGGCACAGGCTCGAAGCGGGCGCAAGTGGGATCGCGGCGGCGTTTGTAGTCACCGGACACAACGATGCGGGTGCCCTGGTGTTCGATGACGGCCTGCGCCGATCCAAGCACGTGTCCGGCGGGAACAAGTTTTACCTCCACGCCGTTGATGGTCGTGGATTCTCCGTAAGCTACCGGTTGCCGCGTGCCGGTAAAATCCACCCCATAGCGCACATCCATGATGGCCAGTGTTTCCGGCGTCGCGAGCACGGCTCCGTGGCCCGCACGGGCATGGTCTGCATGGCCATGTGTAATGACGGCCCGGTCCACGGGACGCACCGGGTCCACGTAGAAATCGCCGACGGGGCAGTAAAGCCCCTCCGGCATGGGATGCAGTAATTTGTCAGCAGGCATGGCCATGAGCTTCAATCTAGGCGAACATTACGAGAACCCAAGGCCAAAGTTGCAAGTTTTCCGCGATTCATGACATCCGCCCCTAAAACCAAGCAGGCACCCCAAAGGCGCACGAAGCTGCCGCAAACAGCCTTGCCGGATGCCTTTGCAGCGTGGTTTGCCTCCCGCGGCTGGGAAGCACGGGCACATCAGATTGAGCTGGCAAAAGCCGGTCTGGCGGGCAAGTCAGCCCTTCTCATCGCACCCACCGGCGGCGGCAAGACGCTGGCCGGCTTCCTCCCGAGCCTGGTTGAGATTGCCGACCAAGGTCCACGAAAACCTGGTCAGGTCAGAAAGCTCCACACGCTCTACATTTCTCCGCTCAAGGCACTGGCCGTCGATGTCGCGCGCAATCTCGAAATGCCCATTGATGAAATGGGGCTCGACATCCGCGTGGAAACGCGGACCGGGGATACTCCGCAAAACAGGAGGCAACGCCAGCGCCGCGACCCGCCGGACATCCTGATGACGACGCCGGAACAACTGGCGTTGCTGTTGTCCTATGCGGACAGTGATCGATTTTTCTCCGGTCTCAAGGCTGTCGTGCTCGATGAACTGCATGCACTGGCCCCGTCCAAGCGTGGCGATCTCCTGTCACTCGGGCTGGCGCAGCTTCGACGTCTTTCACCCAAAGTGCGGTTCACCGGACTATCGGCCACGGTCGAGAATCCGGATCGCCTGCGGCGCTATCTCGTGCCCCAGGACGGCACCGATGAAGCCCTGTCCGAACTCGTAATGGGCGCAGGTGGGACAGCACCTGACGTATCCATTCTGTCCAGCAAGGAACGTATTCCCTGGTCCGGGCATTCGGCGCGTCACGCCATGGAGGAGGTGTACGAGGCCATTTGTGCGAACAAGCTGGTGCTTGTGTTCGTGAACACCCGCAGTCAGGCCGAATTTGTTTTCCAGTCGCTGTGGCATCTCAACGAAGACACGCTGCCCATCGCCCTGCACCACGGTTCCTTAGCCACGGACAAACGCCGCAAGGTGGAAGCAGCCATGGCCAAAGGCGAACTGCGCGCGGTGGTGTGCACGTCCACCCTTGATCTCGGGATCGACTGGGGTGACGTGGATCTGGTGATCAATATCGGAGCGCCCAAGGGTGCCAGCCGTCTGCTCCAGAGGATCGGTCGGGCCAACCACCGTTTGGATGAACCCAGCCGCGCCTTGCTCGTTCCGTCTAACCGGTTTGAAGTACTGGAATGCGAAGCCGCCCGCGAAGCCGCCATGACGGCAACGCAGGACGGCGACATCGATCGCCCCGGTGCGCTGGATGTTCTGGCACAGCACATTCTTGGTATCGCATGCGCTGCCCCCTTCGATGCGGATGATCTGTATCGTGATGTGATTTCCGCGGCACCCTATCGTGAGTTACCGCGCGAAACATTCGATCAGGCCGTCAACTTCGTGGCGACCGGTGGGTATGCCCTCAAGAGCTATGACCGTTTCGCACGTCTTCGCCAGACGCCGGAAGGCCAATGGCGACTGGCGCATCCATCCATTGCACAACGCTTCCGCATGAATGTCGGCACCATCGTTGAAGCGCCGATGCTGAAAGTGAAGATGGTGCGCCCCGGCGGCCGTGCAAAACGCGGTGGCCGCGTCATCGGAGAAATCGAAGAATATTTCATTGAGCAACTGGCCCCCGGCGATACCTTTTTGTTTGCCGGCTACGTCCTGAAGTTTGAGGGCATTCAAGAGCAGGAGGCCCTTGCCTCCAAAACCAAGGATGATACGCCTGCCATCCCTGCCTATTATGGGGGCAAGTTTCCGCTCTCCACCTATCTGGCCGGGCGCGTCCGCGAAATGCTGTCGGATCCTGCCTATTGGCCCAACCTGCCCGATCAGGTGTCTGAATG
Organism: Pseudomonadota bacterium; assembly: GCA_039818145.1. Taxonomy (GTDB): domain Bacteria; phylum Pseudomonadota; class Alphaproteobacteria; order CGMCC-115125; family CGMCC-115125; genus Pyruvatibacter. The sequence continues at coordinate 2,577 of JBCBUN010000068.1, read as the reverse complement.
GCTGAAGATACAGCAATGGCGATCCGTCCTGCCCAAGCCTGGTGAGCTGCTGCTGGAGATCTTTCCGCGCGCGGACAAGTTCTACATGGTCATGTATCCGTTTGAAGGGCGGCTTGCGCATCAGACGTTGGGCATGTTGCTTACCCGGCGGCTGGACCGCTTCGGCGCACGCCCCATGGGCTTTGTCGCCAGTGAATACGCATTGGCGGTCTGGTGCTTGCGTGATCCGGGACTGATGGCCCAGCAGGGTGAATTCACCTTTGGTGATCTCTTCGATGAGGACATGCTGGGTGACGACCTCGAAGCGTGGCTTGCGGAAAGCTATCTGCTCAAACGCACCTTCAGAAACTGCGCCGTGATCGCTGGGCTCATTGAGCGGCGTTTTCCCGGTCACGAAAAGTCAGGCCGCCAGGTCACGTTTTCGTCCGATCTCATTTACGACGTGTTGCGCGAGCACGAGCCGGACCATCTGCTCATGCAGGCCACATGGGCAGATGCCTCATCCGGACTACTTGATCTGAAGCGGCTCTCAAGCCTTCTTGCCCGCGTCAAAAACAGAATTGTGGTAAAGCGGCTTGATCGGGTTTCGCCCTTCGCGGTGCCCGTAATGCTGGAGATCGGCAAGGAGTCGGTACCCGGCGAAGCGAATGAGAGCCTGCTGGCTGAAGCGTCTGAAAGCCTGATCGAAGAGGCAATGCGGCTGATATGATTTCTATCTGTGGTGAGCGGCTGGTGCCCGATGCATCCGGTGCATTGCATGTGCCCGCGCACAACACGCTTATTGTGTCCGACCTGCACCTTGAAAAAGGGTCATCCTATGCCCGTCGGGGTGTAGCGCTTCCGCCCTATGACACGCGCGCAACCCTCAAGCTGCTGGCGCGCGTGCTTCGCAAGTATCAACCCGCGCATGTCGTCAGTCTGGGTGACAGTTTCCATGATCCGGAAGGGCCGGAACGTCTTACCGGCGCTGATCGCGATGCGCTGATCGCCATGACCTCTGCCCATGACTGGTTGTGGATTGCCGGCAACCACGAAGGGTTGGTGGATGGTCACGTGCTGGGCGGTCGTGCCGAAGAAGAAGCCGACCTTGGCAATCTCATCCTGCGGCATGAGCCACAGGTGGCCCCTGCAACCGGTGAAATCGCCGGGCACTTGCACCCCTGTGGCGTTGTGCGCCAGCGCGGCCGTCGCTTGCGCCGCCGGTGTTTTGCCACCGATGGCACACGGATGGTGATGCCTGCCTTTGGCGCCTATACGGGCGGCCTCAATGTCCTGGACGAGGCGTTTGCGCCTTTGTTTCACGGCCCGTTCAACGCGCTGCTCATGGGCGAAACACAGGTTTACCCGATGCCGGGAAACGTCTTGTGCCTGATGAGATGCAGCCTGCGTCGGCCAGGGGCAGCAAACCTAACTCCGCAACACAATTCCTACGACGGTCAGTCCCAGCGCGCCGATGACGAGAATGCTGAGCCGTACGCGATAGCCGCCATACCACATGGGTGCTTCGCGCAACCGAGATGCCTGCGCATCGGATGCAGCCTGACCCCAGAACGATACGATGAGCAGGGCAAGTCCCCATGCAGGCGGAACAAACAACGCGACCCACGCAAGCAGCGATGGCATTACAGAAAATGTCAGACGTTTGAGCAGTTGTTCGTCTTCGGGAAAGAGCATCGCCAGCGACCAGCGGATGCCGCCAAGAAACGACAGGATCACCGCGCCATAGGCAATTTGGTAGGTGAGGACCGTCTGTGCTTCAGGGCGCGGATAGAGGAAAAAGACGATGACGGCCGTCGTGACAAACGGGATGACGCCCGCATAGCCAAGAAGGGCTGCGGCGCGTGGCGGATCAGCAGGATCCCGCGGATCTGCCGCAGGCTCGGTTCCAGCCCCGGTCTCTGCCTCATCTGTCATTTTGAAGTCCCCTCTCACCGCGTATTTGCAGGCATCACCCCCCGGAGATGCTCTACAGCGATGTCCTGTAGCATATGATGGTACTGCGGCAGCCTCTAACCAAGTGTTGCCAGCGCAGGAAACAGGTCAATCAGCCAATAGGCAATGGTTTCCAGTGACCCGAAGAAAATCAGCAGACCTGTCCCCACCAACAGCACGCCGGCCGCAATCTCAACTTTATGCATGTGTTTGCGGAAGCGCGCCGAGAAGGCAAGGAAGCTGCGCACCCCCAGAGCCGCAAGCAGGAACGGCATGCCAAGACCAAGGGAATAGACACTGAGCAGCGAAACGCCATAGCCAAGATCATCACGGCTGGCGGCAATCGACAGGATCGTGGCGAGGATCGGTCCGATGCATGGCGTCCAGCCAAACCCGAACGCAAGCCCTATGGAATAGGGGCCTAGCGCCTGCATCACCGCGGACCGTTCAGCCCGCTCGCCATCCCCCGAGGGACCGAGCGTGGCTGGCATCATGCGCATTTCGCGATCCAGCAAGGCAATGCGGAAAAGCCCCATATAGTGCAGACCCAAAATGATGATCGTCGCCCCTGCCACATATCCAATGACGACCTTGTTGGCGAGGATGAGCGGACTGATCACCGAGGCCGTGGCACCCAGCGCGACG